>JAEZIJ010000106.1 GCA_023436715.1 Acidobacteriota bacterium | reverse complement strand
CGCCCTGCGGCGGGCTCCCAGCCCGCCTGCGTGGCCGGCCTGAGAGGCCGGCGCAGCCCGAGGGGCTGCCCCACTCGCGATCGGAAGCAGCCGCGCGGTCTCGACCGATTTTCAACGGAGCGGTTTGGCGGATTCGCGGAAGCGCGCCCGGTGATTTTCAACGGAGCGGTTTGGCGGATCCGCGGAGGCGCGGCCGGTGATTTTCAACGGAGCGGTTTCGGCGGGACGGTCCAGCCCTTGCCGGATCAGACTCGCGAGCCCCAACCCGCCCTGGGCGGAGAGCGCGCTTGCCAGAAACTCTTCAGCCATCCCCATCGCCGAAGAGGCCGTTGAATCTTCCCCGGAACCCAGCCAGCCCCCCTCGTCTCCGCGCGCCGCCTTCAGCATCTGGGCGATCAGCAGCGCCTCGAACTGTTCGGCGGCATCCTCTACTTTCGAATGTGCCGCGTTTCGCTCCGCGTTGGGAGCGGGAATCTGCGCCGATGTCGATGCAATTTGCATAACTCTTATCCTTAAATGACTTCGATTTCCGCCTGTAGAGCGCCGGCTGCACGCAGGCTCTGGAGGATGGCGACGATGTCGCGCGCGGTAGCGCCGATCGCCGAAAGCGAGCGCACCAACTCTTCCGCCGTGCAAACTCCCTTCATCTCGAGATTGCGGGCCTGCTCCTCCCGTGCCTGCACCCTCGTCTGCGGAACCACCTGCGTGGTGCCCTGCCAGCCGGGCTGCGACACCTCGTAGGTCGTACTGATCTCGACCGTGAGCGTTCCGTGCATCACCGTGGTGGGTCGAATGCGAACCTCGCTTCCCATGACGATGGTTCCGGTTCGCTCGTTGACGACAACTTTAGCCACCGTGTCGGCCTCGACGGCGAGGTGCTCGAGTTCGGAAATGAACTCGGCGGGCCGGGAGGCGAACGCGGCGGGGACGCTCACCGATACGTTGCCGGGATCGTCGGCCCGCGCCGCCGCGGTATCGCCGGGGAAGCGATTATTGACGGCCGCTGCAATGCGAGCGGCGGTCGTGGAATCGGCCTGGCGCAACTGGAGCCGCAGTTCCCCTTTGAGTGTTCCGGAGGGCGCCGCGGTTTCGACAATGGCGCCGCCGGGAACGCGCGCCGTCGTGGGGTGGTTGAGCGTTTGCGTCGTGCCGGCCCGTCCGGCGAGATATGCGCCAAGGACAAGCGGTCCCTGCGCGAGCGAGTAAGTGCGCCCGTCGATGCCGCGCAGGCTGGTCATCAGCAGCACGCCTCCCTGCAGGCTGGTGGCATCGCCCATGGCTGCCACAGTCGCATCAACGCGGATGCCCGGGCGCGCAAACGGCGGCAGGGTTGCCGTAACCATTACCGCGGCGGTGTTTTGCACGCGAATGGCATCCGGGGCAACGGTCACGCCCATACGCTGGAGCATATTCGCCAGAGTCTGCGCGGGAAATACAGTCTGCCGCCGGTCGCCGGTGCCGCTCAACCCGACCACGAGCCCGTAGCCAATGAGCGGATTGTCGCGGATGCCCTCGATCGAAACCAGTTCCTTGATCCGCGTGGCGACGGCGCACGGAGCCGGAAGCGCCATCGAGAAGGTCAGAATGAATACCCAGAGCCGCATCGGTCTAGAAGGGAAGCAACCCGAGCAGCAGCCGGTAAAGGATGAACGGCCGCCGGATCGCGTCCCCTACTACTCCCTTTCCGTTCACCGCGATTTCCATCTGCGCCAGGCGCGCGGATTCCACCGCGTTATCAGGTCCCAGGTCGAAGGGCCGCACGACGCCGCGGACCACCACCGTCTGCTGTTCAGAGTTCACTCCCACGAGCTTCGTGCCCTCGACCACCAGGTTGCCGTTCGGCAGGACATGAGTGACGTGGGCGCTCATGGTGGTGGCAAGCAGGGTGTGGCGCGTGGTGGCGCCTTCCCCGGCCAGCGAAGTGGCGGAAGCGAGGTCGAGGAGGTTCGGCAGCGCGCCCCTCGGCGAGCGCTTGCCGGCCACCGCATTGACCGAGCTCTTGGCTGCGGAGACGCGCTGGGTCTTCACGGACCCGCCGCTTAGGGCCGAAGCGCTCTCGGCCACGAGGATGGTGACCAGATCCCCCACACAGGACGCTCGCAGATCGCTCCCGAGACTGGCGAGCGGGGCATCGGTTGTCCAGAGAGATCCGGGCGAGACCGGCGCGGTGGCCGCGCCGCGCGCCTCGGAGGCCGCGACATATGCGTCAAGCGGCGACTGCTGGGGAGGGTTCTTTTTCTTTCCGGCAACCGCGGCGCTAGAAAGCAGCAGCGTCAGGCCGGCCACGATCAGTCGGTTATTGTGCACGGTGCGCTCCTTGGGAAATCGTGGTTCCATGGCCGCCGGGACTCAGGGTCACAACGGTCCTTGCCCGGCCATCGACGCGGGCCTGAAATCTCGCGCCGCTGGTCTCATTCACCACGGGGATGAACTCGCCGAGCCGGCCGGCCCGTCCTGCGCGGCCCTCGGTGAGGACTCGCATCGCGCCGTTGCGCACCTCCACCTGCACGCGTTCGCCAGCCGCCACTTCTGGAATTTCTATCAGCTCGCCGCGGCGGATCGGCCGGCCCGGTTCGATTGCGGCACGGGGCGCCCGGCCGACGACCTCGCCGGGCGACTCGACTTCATCGTTGACGGCGAACGGCACCGCCGCCCGAAACACCTCGACCTGTTCGGCGGTGATCGGCCGGTACGGGGCCAGCGCGACACGCGCCCGCACACGATCGGCCTCGGCCGTGATTTTTACCTTGGCCCAGATCGGGAAAGTGCGCCGGTCTCCGTATCGGACGTGTCCTTTCCACAGGAACAGAGTGCGATCGGGACCGGGCGCGGGCGCGATCCGCTGCAACTGGAATACGATCTCTCCCTGCGGCGCTCCGTACGCGCTCTGCTCGATGATCTCGATGGCTGCGGTGCGAGCGCCGAGCGCTTTTCGCATGGCTTCGAGGAGACTGGTTTTGGGAGGCGGCTTCAGCGTCCACTCGAAGCAGACCTCGTGCAAGCCCGCCCGATCGAGACCATGGGCGGCGGCCAGACGTGTCAATTCGCTCATCTGGAATACCCTCTTAGCCCCCGGAGAAGGCGCCGCGCCCACCGCGAGTTCGGAATCGAGGCTCGCGAAAACGGGGTTTGCCGCCGCCAGTTCGCGCGCGCGAATGGACTCACCCGTTACGGGCAGGCAGGCCGCCCGCGCTATCGCAGCAAAGATCAGGACGAGCGGAATCATCATCGACTGATGTTGTTGACCTGCTGGTGCATGTCATCGGCCGCCTTGACCACCTTGGAGTTGGCCTCGTAGGCGCGCTGGCTGACGATCAGGCTGATGAACTCTTCGACCACGTTCACGTTCGACCGCTCGATGAAATTTTGCTGCAGGGTGCCGAGACCTTCCTGGCCGCCCGGCGTGCCGATAATCGGGTCTCCCGATGCGTCCGTCGGAGTGAAGAGGCTGCGGCCGATGCTGTTCAACCCGGCCGGGTTCTGGAAATTCGCGAGTTGGATCTGCCCGGCCTGCTGTGTGGTGGTCTGGCCGGGCTGGGTGTAGCTGACGGTCCCGTCGCCGGCGATCGAGATCGATTGGGCGTCGGCCGGGATACGGATCTGCGGCTCGAGCATGTCGCTATCCACGGTAACCAGGTTGCCGTCGCGGTCGAGCTTGAACGAACCGGCGCGCGTGTAGGCCAGTTCGCCGTTCTGCCTTCGCACCTGGAAGAATCCGCGGCCCTCGATGATGACGTCGAGCGGGTTGTCGGTTTGGGTGAAACTGCCCTGGGTGAAGACGATCTCGTTTGACACCGCCCGCGTTCCCAAGCCGAGTTGCAGGCCCACCGGAAGTGTATTCTGGCCGCCCGCGGCCGCGCCCGGCTGAGCCAGGGTCTGGTAAAGCAGGTCCTGGAAATGGGATCGCCGCATCTTGAACCCGGCCGTGCTGGCGTTGGCGAGGTTGTTGGCGATGTTGTCCACGTTCATCTGCTGCGCGGTCATTCCGCTGGCCGCGCTGTAAAGAGCACGCATCATTGTCCTGTTCCTCCTGGGACGTTCGAATTACGAGCCGACACGGGCTACCTCCTCGGTGGCGCGGCGGTCCATCTCGGCGTTGAGGAGGACGGCCTTCGTCAACACCTCGAACTGCCGCATCACGTGTATCAGGCGCACGGCGGATTCCGCGGTGTTGACATTGGAACCCTCCGTCCGGCCCTGCACCACCTCGGTGTTCCCGGCGGGAATCGGCGCGTCCTGACTGCTGTAGTAGGCGCCGGCGGTCTTGACGAGTCCGCCGGGTTCCGCGAACCGCACGATGGCGACCTTGCCGAGCGACAGGCCCTTCTGGCTTACGGTGCCGTCGGCGGCGATCTCGACCGGGTCCCTCGCATTCACCTGAATGTTTCCGCCGCCGGCCGTCTGCACGCGGTAGCCCTCGGACGTCTCCAGATAGCCGTTCGCGGACACGTGGAAGCTGCCGTTGCGTGTATAGAGCTGTCCGCCCGCTCCCGCTACAGTGAAAAAGCCCTCGCCGGAAAGCGCGAGGTCGAGCGGGTTGCCCGTAGTGACGAGGGTGCCCTGAGAGAAATCGGTCCAGCGCCTCTCGATCACGGGCAGAACGGCGGTGACCGGGTCGGCCTCGGCGCCCTCGCCGGCCGCCACCTCCGACATGTACAGACTGTAGGACTCTCCATCCTTCTTGTAGCCTGCCGTCGCGGCATTGGCCAGGTTGTTGGCCAGCATGTCGAGCGATTCCATACGCGATCTCAACCCGCTTGCCGCCGAGATGGTAACTGGATCCATAACGACGGCACTATTGTGCAAGCCTGCGGCCATTCCGGAAATGCCGCTTCGAGCGCGGCGGCCCGGCCTTCCGGCACGCTCCGCAGCGAGATTCCGACAGCCGGGCCATCGAGATTTCGCCACCAGGCGGCGCGCCGGGGCGGGCTTCCCGCCTCAAAAAAGTCCGCTTTCGGGCGATACAAGACTGGAAAGCTGTGACGAACACCGCTCCGCCCATTACCGAACTGCTTGCCGCTTCACGGCTGCCGCCTTTCTCGCCTGTGGCCTCGCGCCTCATGCAGATGCTTTTGCAGGAAGACGTCAGCCTGCCCCGCGTTTCCGGCCTTCTTGAAACCGATGCCGCGCTGGCCACGGAAGTCCTGCGCGCGGCCAACTCGCCGCTGCTCTGGCTCGGCACGGAGGTCAAGCGCATACCGGCGGCGGTCACGAAGCTCGGATTGAACCGGCTGGGCCTGCTTGTCGCGACCACCGCGCTGTGGCGCATGATTCCCGGCAGCGTGAAGAACGGATTCGTTCGCGCGTGGTGGCGCCACAACCTCGCATGCGCGCTCGTCTGCCGCGAACTGGCAGATGCAGGCTGCGCTTCCGAATACGGCTACATTGCCGGTCTGCTGCACAGCGTTGGGCAGCTTGCGTTTATCGGTATGTATCCCGTCGAGTACAGCGCGCTGCTGGCTCGAGCGGCAGCCGCAGGGCGCACTGTGCGCGACTGCGAACGGGAATGGATGGGCGCGGACCACTGCGAACTCGGGAGCGCGCTGCTGAGGAAGTGGGGAATTCCCGAGGAGATCGCCGCCTGCGCCGCACACCACCACGACCCCGAAAACTCCGCCTCGCCATTGGCCGAACTCGCCTGTGCCGCGTGCCTGGTGGCCAACCGGCTGGGATTCGCCTCGGGTCCCGGCTACGAACTGCCGGACTGGCGGCTGCCGCAGGTGGCTGAGGACTTCCTCGCGGACGAGGCTCTGTGCGCCTCCACCGCGGACAGCGTGAGATGGCTGGAATCGAGCCTGCAGTGAGACGCGCCGGGTTTGGCCGCCAAGATGCTTGTTGGAACCCTGCGTGATCATCTTCGGCGAGCAACTCACAATCGGGATTGAGGCCGGCCAGGAAGCGGGCGTCCAGGGTGTTACGCCGACCGCATCCGGAGCCGTGGCCGCCGCTTTCGACAGCCTGATTCAGGCTATTCTGCCGGGCGCCGCGGTTCCGGAGCAGACGCCTGACGGCGCCGCGCCCGAGGGTCTGCGGCGAGCTGTGAACGCACCAACATCGCAGGACTGCGGAGGCAACCCTCGCGGTCCGTCGCGTTCGTTGGCGCCGGCGATTGCGCCGGTTCTCCTGCCGGAGGCGCGATTCGAGGCTTTCACCGGGACGGCGGAAAGGGAGACCGAAGAAAACCCGGACACCGGCTCCGGTTTTTCTCCTTCCGCCCAGTGTGCAGTGACGCTCCCGGCCGTCGAGACCGTGGTACCGGAATCCGACGCTCCGGCCACGGCCGGGAGTGAGTCGGAGACGCCCACTCCCGCACCGCAGCCGGACTTGCCTCAAAGCCCGGCGCTCCCGATAGAGCGCATTGCTCCCAATGTCCCTGTCCGTGAGAACAAGACGCAAATTGACGAAGGCGCGCCGCCACCGCCGCCCGGTGTTGTCGCAGCGCCGGCGCCCGCGGTCGTGCCGACGGCGCCGCCGGCCACCCCGCCTGTCATGCCGGCGAAAGACTCTGCCCCGGCGATAGTTCCGGCTGCAACGTCCGCGCCGCCGGCTCCGGCTCAACGCGCGCCGGAGGATCTGAAACCCAGTGCTCCGATGCCGACCCGTGACGAGCCGCCGCGTTCCGAACTCGCATTTGCGGCAAGGCTCAGCGACGCACCGGCCCCGAAACCGGAGCAGGCAGAACGCGTCCCGGAAGCCCGGCAGGAAGCAATCGAATCGAAGCCGGCCGCGAAGGCGCAGCCGCCGGAGGACACCGTTCCGACGGTTCCGAAGCCACAGGCGCCGGGGCCGGACTCCACCGCGCCCGCTCCTGGGCAGGGTGTCACTCAGCCGTCGACCGTGCCGCAGCCTGTGAAGCCGAACCCCGCGCCGCCGGCTCCCGCCTGGACCAGCGTCGAGGCGCCGCAGCAACCGGAATCCGTCAAAGCGCCTGTCCGCGAATTCAGCGTTCGCATCACCGATCCGCAGGCCCGCGCCGCCGATGTGCGCGTGGTTGATCGCGGCGGGGAGCTTCATGTGGCGGTTCGCTCCGGCGATCCCGGTTTGGCGGATTCGCTGCGCGGCGACCTGTCGAACCTTGTGAGCCGGATCGAGCGCAGTGCGGTACACGCGGAGATCTGGCGGCCGGAATCGAGCCCGGCTTCCGGAGGCGGCTCCGGTGACAGCCGCGGCGATTCCGAGGGAAGATCCGGCTTCTCTCACGGCCAAGGTCAATACCAGGGCGAAGGGCGTGGGCACGGCGACGGGCGCGGCCATCCACGTGCTCCGCAATGGATCGAGGATCTCGAGGAGGTGCCTGGCAGGCGCCAGATCAGGAGGGAAACAAGATGACGACGAATCCGGTATACACCCGGCAAGCCGATGCGGCGGAGACTACGGGCGCGGAGCCCGGCGCCGCTAAGACCGAAGAATCCACTAAAGAGATGTTTCTCAAGCTGCTCATAGCGCAGCTCAAGAATCAGGACCCGCTGAATCCGGCCGACAGCGTCCAGTTCCTGACCCAGCTCTCGCAGTTCAGCCAGCTCGAACAGGTCATTGCGATCCGGGAGAATCTCGATACGCTCACAGGCCGGCTACCCGCGCAGGCGGATTCGGAAAGCGGCGCGGCAGCCTGACATCAAGGAGACTCATGCTCAATTCATTCTCAACCGCACTATCCGCGTTGAAGGCGAACGAGACGGCGATCGACGTCGTCGGAAACAATCTGGCCAATCTCAACACGCCGGGCTTCAAAGCCAGCGTGATCGAGTTCAGCGACATGGTTTCGCGGTCCATGGGCTCGGGGATGGGCGATACCCAGGTGGGGTTCGGCGTCGCGACTCCGCGGACGCGCCGCGACTTCTCGCAGGGCCCCTTGCAGCCCAGCAGCGGGGCGCTGACGGCGGGCATACAGGGGTCGGGCTTCTTCGTCCTCCAGGGATCTTCGGGGGAGACGCTGTTCTCCCGGGCGGGGAGCTTCCGTATCGATCTGGGCGGGAACCTGATCACCGCGACGGGTGAAAAGGTGATGGGCTACCCGGCCGTGAACGGCGCCATCAACCCGAGCGGCGCAATCAGCCCGATCACCATCCCGACGGGCGCCATCCTGCCTCCGAAGGCAACCACGACGCTGTCGATGGATGCGAACCTGGACGTGGACGCAGCGGATGGAACGGAGTTCAAGGTGCCTATGAAGGTGGTCGACTCGCTCGGCAAAACGCACGTGCTCAACTTCACCTTCACCAAGTCGGCGACGGCGAATGAGTGGGACTACGCGGTCGATATCGACCCGGCCTCCGGCGGCAGTGTCGCCGTGGCCGGCTCCGGCACCCTGACCTTCGGCAGCGATGGCAAGCTGACCGGCGGGGCGACGGGCGAGACCATCACCGTCACCGGTCTGGACGATGGCGCCGACGACATGGACATCACCTGGGACTTTATGAACCCGGACGGGACGTCGCGGCTCACTCAGTACGCCGGCGCATCGAACCCCTCGGCGATTGCGCAGGACGGCTATACGGCGGCGGAACTACTGCAGGTCGGGATCGGGGATGGCGGGCTGGTGGTGGCGCAGTATTCCAACGGCCGGCTGCTGACGCTGGCCCAACTGGCGGTTGCCGGCATCCGCAACCCCGATACTCTGATCGGCGCGGGCAACAACACGTTTCTCGCCAGCGCATCCACGGCGGACCCGGCAATCGGCGCTTCCGGCACGGGCGGGCGCGGAAAAATCGTGGGCGGATCGCTTGAGGGCTCCAGGGTCGATATCGCCGAGGAATTCACGAAGCTCATTACTTACCAACGCGGCTATCAAGTTAACTCAAGAGTGATCTCAACGGCCGATGAGATTAGTCAGGAAGTGATCAATCTCAAGCGTTAAGGAGGCCGTCGATGCCATCGGCTATGGAGCTGGGCGCGCTTTCCAAGGTCCCTGTGACCGTGGACGTCGCGCTGGACTGCGGAACCTATCCGCTCGGAGAGGTCTCCGAATGGACCGAGGGCAGTGTGATCCGCAGCGCACACGCCGCCGGCGACAATTTGGAGATCCGCATCGGGGGGAGATTCGTAGGTTCGGGCGAACTGGTGCCGATTGACGGGGCGCTCGCGCTTCGAATCACCAGCCTGAAGGAGCACGCGTGAGCCGCGCCGGAATAATACTTGCGTTACTGGCGTGCCTGCTGCTCCTCCCGGCGGCGCTCCAGGCAGCGCCGCCCGACAGCGTTTTCGGAATCACGGAAACAAAAGGGCCGGGCGGCACGGGCCTGAGCCTGCCGATGCGGATCGCGCTGTCCCTCACGCTGCTGACATTTTTACCGGCGGTGGTCATCTCGCTCTCGCCGTTTCTCCGGATCACGATCGTGCTGCACTTCCTCCGCCAGGCGCTCGGGACGCAGTCCACGCCGTCGAACCAGATTCTGATCGGTCTGGCGCTGTTCGTTTCGCTCGTGATTATGCAGCCTGTGGGCAAGGAGATCTACAAGAACGCGTGGGTGCCTCTCGATGAGGGCAAGATCACCTTCTCACAGGCTATGGATAATTCCGCCGCGCCGCTGAAGCGCTTTTTCGTCAGGTTCGCCAGGGAGAAGGACATTCAGTTGTTCGTCGAAATGGCCAAGGCGCCCCCGCCGCAGAAGGCGGCCGACCTCGACTTCTCGATTCTCGCCCCGGCTTACATCCTTTCGGAACTGAAGGCGGGATTTCAGATCGGCGCGGTGCTCTACCTGCCGTTTCTGGTGATCGATCTCGTGGTGGCCTCGATCACGCTTTGCATAGGAATGGTTCAGTTGCCGCCGGTAATGGTCTCGGCGCCGTTCAAGATCCTGCTGTTTGTGCTCGTCGATGGATGGAACCTGGTGATCGGGTCTCTCGCCAAGACGTTCTATCCCATATAGGAAAGGCCTGAAAACCGTGACTCCGGAAACCGCCATACAGATCGTGCGCGAAGCTTTGATGACCGCCTTCTGGCTGGGCGCCCCGATTTTGCTGGTCGCCTTCGTCACAGGCGTGGCTGTGAACATCGTGCAGGTGGCGACCTCGATGCAGGACTCGGCCTTCAGCGCGGTGCCGCGGCTGGCCATCTTCCTCGGTTCCTTCCTGGTGCTCGGGCCGTGGATGCTGCGGCAGATCGCCAGCTACACGATCTCTCTTCTCTCCGATCTCAGCCGGTATGCAAAGTAGCCTGTTCATTCCGGCCGAGACGCTCACCTCCTTCCTGCTGGTGATGTTCCGGATGGGCGGCATGATGATGTTCGTTCCCATGCCCGGCCTGCGCAGTGGACCTGCTCTTCCCCGCGTCATGCTATCGGCCGCGGCCGCTTTTCTGTTGTTCCCGTACTGGCCGCCAAAGATGGGCGCCTCGGATCCGGCGCTGTTTGTGGGCGCCATGCTGGCCGAAGCCGGTTTCGGCGTCGCCGTCGGGCTGCTGGTGGCCTGCCTGACCGAGGTGCTGGTGATGGGCGCGCAGATCGTCAGCCTGCAGGCGGGCTACAGCTACGCCTCCACCATCGATCCCACCACGGAAGCCGAGGCCAGTTACCTGATCGTCATTGCGCAACTGCTCGGTGGCATTCTTCTGTTCGCGCTGGGCTTCGACCGCCAGGTGCTGCGGGTGCTGGCGCGGAGCCTGACTTCCATGCCTCCCGGTTCCTTCGAATTGTCCGCCGGGATGAGCGACTTGCTGTGGCGGTCGGTTTCCGCGGTCTTCTCGACGGGGCTGCGGCTGGTGCTGCCGGTAGTGGCGCTGCTGGCGATGACGGACGTCGTTCTGGCCCTGCTCGGGCGCCTGAACACGCAGTTGCAGGTGATCTCGCTCGCGTTCCCGATCAAGATGATGGCCGGCCTGGCGCTGCTCGCCTGGACGGCCGCGCTCTGGCCGAAAGTCATCGGCGGCCTGGCCGAGCGAACCGTCGAAGCGGTGTTTCGCCTGGCTCACTAGGCGCGCGAATCTGCGATGGCGGACAAGTCCCAGCGAACCGAGAAACCGACCCAGAAAAGGCTGCAAAAGGCCCGTCGCGAGGGCAAGTTTCCCACTTCCAAGGAGTTTGTCTCGGCCTTGCAGTTCCTCGCCGCCGTGATGATGCTGGCCGCATGGGGCCCGGAGTGGTTCGCCGGCTTTCAGGAGGCTCTGAGCGAGATGATGCTGCGCGCCTTTAAGCCGGACTTTTCCCAGGGCGACCTCTTCTGGATCGCACTCGTCGCGCTACGCCAGATCTTCGGTCCCGTGCTGCTGGCCGGGGCCGTAACCATGGCGGCCACGCTGGGACTTCAGTTCGCGGTTACGCGGTTCGGTTTCTCCATGCAGCGTTTGATGCCGGACTGGAACCGGATGAATCCCATCGCCCGCCTGAAAGACCTGCCGAAGCAGAACTTCGGCTCGGCGATTCATCTGGTCGTGGTGCTCGTGTTGTGCGGTCTCGCGATGTATCGAGTCGCAAGCAAGCAGGCCGAAGCCTTTTACCTGCTCCCTCTGACACCGCTCGACAGCGGCTACCGGCAGGTTTTCGCGTCGATCGGAGACCTGCTCTGGAAATCGGCCGGCGTGTTCGTGGCCGTGGGCTGCTACGATCTGGTCCGTCAGCGCTTCCGCTACATGTCGCAGATGAAGATGAGCCGGCAGGAACTGCGCGAGGAGTTCAAGGACGTGGAAGGCAACCCGGCCACCAAGTCGCGGATCCGCCGGATGCGGCGCAACCTGCTCCGCCGTAAGATGCTGCGGCAGGTTCCGCAGGCGACGGCCGTGGTGGTGAACCCGACCCACTACGCGGTCGCCCTGAAATACGACCTCGACTCGCCCTCGGCGCCCATGGTCATCGCCAAGGGCAAGAACTTTCTGGCGTTGCGGATCCGCACGCTGGCAACGCATCATGACGTTCCGCTCGTGGAGAATCCCCCGCTGGCCCGGGCGCTTTACGACGCGGTTCCGGTGGGAGGGGAAATCCCGGTCCATCTGTACCGGGCCGTGGCCGAAATCCTCGCTTACGTCTACCGGACGATGCGGGGTTGATTGAGCCGTGTGTCGAAGTTTCGCGATCCGGACCGTCCGGGTTTCGCCAGTCCAGACAGGGGCTAAAGCCCAGAGCTTCTCATGACGCTACGGCACGGCTAAAGCCGTGCCCTGATACAAGGCCCTGGTCTGTACATCACGAACCGTATTATCATGGCGCGGCTTGCGCCGTGCCAGCATTTTTCCGGACACCGCATCAGGGCGCGCTTGCGCCGTGCCCGTAGTGCAAAGCCAGGAACTTCGGGACGCCGCATCAGGGCGCGGCTTGCGCCGTGCCCGCTATACAAGGCCCGGGAGCTTGTACGTCGCGAATCGTATCAGGGCACGGCTTTAGCCGTGCCGTATGACGTCACCACCACAGGGCTTTAGCCCCTGCCTACCGATGGCAGGCCGCGTGCAGAGAACGACGGAGATGATTGAGAGTGTTGCTGCGAATCTCGAATCGTATCTGACGCTGCTCAGCGTGCGGCAGAAGCTTGTGGCGTCGAACATCGCCAACGCCGATACGCCGGGATACCGGACCAAGGACGTCTCGTTCGACTCCGAGCTGCGTGCCGCGGCCGGGGAATTGGGGCCACAAGTATTCGAACCTACAGGTCTCTACATGAAAAACGATGGAAACAATGTGAGCATCGACCGCGAGTCGCGGCTGCTGGCGGAAAACGCGCTGCGATTCAACGTCGCGGCGAACCTGATCCGCTCGGAACTGCGGCAGGTCCGCGCGGCGATCGACGAAGGGCGGAGCGCATGAGCGGCCTGTTCGGACTACTGTCGGTGAGCGCTTCCGGGATGGAGGCGCAGCGCATCCGCACTCAACTGCTGGTGGAAAACATCGCCAACGCGGAAACTACCCGCACGCCGGGCGGCGGCCCTTACCGCCGGAAAGACGCTATCTTCACGGCGCAGCAGGTGGGCGGGCAGTTTTCCGACGTACTCGGCGCCGAGATGACGGGCGTGGCGGTGCGCGAGGTGGTCGTAGACGAAAGCGAACCCCAAAAGCGGTATATGCCCGGCCATCCCGATGCCGATAAGGAAGGGTATGTGGCGTTTCCGAAGCTGAACCCGGCCGAGGAAATGGTCGATCTGATGGGCGCCTCGCGCGGCTATCAGGCAAACGTCGCAGCCATATCGGCCGTGAAGGAGATGATCCAGCGGTCCATCGATCTCTTGCGGTAGGGCACGGGAGGAACACTCATGGTAAATCCGGTTTCATTGATCCAGCAGACGGCGGCTGTCCGGGAGACGGCCTTCGAGCCTTCGGCGGCGCCCAAGGGCACAGGGTTCGGCCAGATGGTCGATAACGCGATCCGGAGCGTCGAGGCGTCGCGGCAGTCAGCCGACCAGGCGACCGCGGCGTTCCTCGACGGCTCGGGCGGAGAACTGCACTCGACCATCCTGACGGCGCAGCGGGCCGAGCTGCAGTTCCAGCTTTTCCTACAGTGCCGGAACAAGTTGGTGGCGGCATATCAAGAGGTCATGCGGGTGCAGGTCTAGCGGTTCTGACCGCGTCGAAAAGGGGAATGGCCCGGCATGGCGAATTCACAGAACCGGATGCAGCAGCTCAAGGGGCTGGCGGCCTCGCTCTCGCTTACGAAGCGGATCCTGATCGCCGCAACCGCGCTGGCGATGGGCGCGGCGATCCTCACGGTTGCCTACTCGCGGCGAGAGGGCGACTTCCGGCCTCTCTACACGGGGCTCGCTCCGGAAGACGGCGGCGTTGTCGTTCAGAAGCTGAAGGAGAAGGGCATCCCCTTCCGGCTCTCGGAAAACGGCTCTTCGGTCCTGGTGCCTTCGGCGAAGGTCGCCGAGACGCGGCTGGAGCTGGCTGGCGCGGGCCTTCCGAAATCCGGCCGCATCGGTTTCGAGTTGTTCGACAAAACCAAGTTCGGCGTCACCGATTTCACCGAGCACGTCAACCTGCGCCGCGCGCTGGAGGGTGAACTGGAGCGCTCGATTGCGGCGCTGGATAACGTCGAAGCGGCTCGCGTGCATCTCACCTTTCCCAAGGACTCCGTCTTCGCCGAGAACCGTCTCCCCGCCAAGGGCAGCGTGATGCTCAAGCTGCGCTCCGCGCTCTCCGAGCAGAACGTGAGTTCGGTGCGGTACCTGGTGGCAAGTGCGGTCGAGGGCCTGGCGCCGGACGCGGTATCGGTCATGGACATGCGCGGCAACCTGCTGGGGCGGCCTAAAGACAAGGCCGCCGCCGATGGTTCGGAGCCCTCCGACGCCCTGATCGAGTACACGCAGCAGATCGAGAAGAAACTGGTTACCAAGGTGAATTCGACGCTCGAGCCGCTGCTCGGGCCGGACCGCTTCCGCGCCTCGGTGGTGGCCGAATGCGACTTCTCCCGAGGTGAGCAAACCGAGGAGATCGTCGACCCGGGCCGTTCGGTGATCACAAGCGAACAGCACACCAAGGAGGTGGCCAACACCGTCAACGCACAAGGGGTGCCCGGAACCGCCTCCAACCTGCCCCGCGCAGTCCCGAGACCCGGCGCGAATACCGGCGTCACCAAGGAAACCTCCAACGTGGCGTACCAGAGCACGCGCACCGTGAAGCGCGTCCAGACGCCGCAGGGCGCGATCAAGCGCCTGTCGGCCTCCGTCCTGGTGGACCAGACCGTGCGGTGGGAGGGGAGCGGGCCCAGTCTGCGCCGCGTCCTCGTTCCTCCCTCGCAGGAAACGATGGCACGGATCACGGAGGTAGTGGCGGCGGCGGTTGGCCTACAGTCCGAGCGCGGCGACAAGCTCGTGGTGGAGTCGCTGCCGTTTGAAGCGACGTTGAATCAGGAGCCTCCTCCGCAGCCTCCGGTCGAGACCGGGCTGGACTGGCGGAGCCTGCTCTCGCCGAAATCGCTCGGGGCCATTGTGCTTGCCGTGCTGCTGGTTGCCGCTGCGGCCGTCTATGCCCGGCGGATTTCCCGGAGCCGTCGGCCCAAGGTGGAAATGCGGCCCGAGATTCCGGCGCCCCAGGGCACCGCACCTCAGCCGGCGGCGGCCGCTGCCCAATCGCCGGCGACCGCTCTCCAACCGCCGGCCGTGCAGCTCGGCCGTCAGATTCGTGAGCAGCAGAAACGCGTCGAAGAGGAGAAGCACAAGGCTCTCGAGGAGGTCGGCGAGGAGTTGCAGAAGCTCACCGACAACGCCCGGGAACTCACGGCGCAGGATGCCGAGCTGTGCGCCGGCGTACTGCGGACCTGGCTGAATGAGCCTGGGCCCGCGGCCTAGATCCACATGGAACAGACCCACTCGACCCCACTTCAGATCGCGCCTCCCGCCGCCTCGAAGCCGCCCGCCGGGGGAGGCCGGGAACTCGTGCCTGTGCACGGGCAGGCGCCGCTCGCACCCATGAGCGGGCTCCGCAAGGCGGCTGTCCTGCTGATCACGATCGGCGAGATGGCGAGCGCCGAGATCATCAAGGGCCTGAGCGACGACGAGGTTCAGCGGATCAGCAGGGTGATTGCCACAACCGATCCGATTAACTCGCGGCAGGCGCTCGATGTGCTGCGCGAGTTTGAGCAGCTTGCGGCCGCGCGCAGCTACGTCGTCAAGGGAGGCATGGACTACGCGCAGAGGATGCTGCGCCAGGCCTTCGGAGTCGAGAACGCCCGGCGGCTGCTGGACCGCGTGACCCAGAGCATCGGCGAGGACCTGGCGAACTTCGACGAGCTACAGAAAGCCGAGCCGCAGCAGTTGGCCAACTTCGTTCACAACGAGCACCCGCAGACGATCGCGCTGATGTTGTCGCACCTGAACCCCTCGCAGGCGGCAGGGGTTCTCGCGGCCCTTCCGGCGTCGCTGCGCGGCAATGTGACCAAGCGGATGGCCAAGCTTTCCGAGATCTCGCCGGAGATCATCAGCCGCATCGCCCTGGTCATCGGGGAGAGGCTGAAATCCCTGGGCGACGTCACAAGGCAGAAATTTGGAGGCGTGGGTGCGGTGGCGGAGATGCTCAACCGCCTGGACGGCCGCCTGCGCAACGACGTCCTCGATGAGATCCAGGGCGAAGACCAGGAACTCGTGGAGACAATCCGCCACCTCATGTTCGTCTTCGAGGACCTGCTCAGCGTGGATTCGGCGGGCATTCGAGAAATCATCAATGCCGTGGATCGCACTGTCCTGACGGTGGCGCTCAAAGGCACGAGCGAAAACCTGCGCAACCACTTCATGCAGAATATGTCCATGGCGGGCGCCCAGATGTTGCGCGAGGATATCGAGGTCCTCGGCCCGGTGAAAATCAGGGACGTGGAGGCGGCGCAGCAGAAGATCATCTCGCTGGTGCGCGACCTCGAGAGCAAGGGGCGGTTGAGCCTCACGACGAGCGATCAGTATGTCGTCTAGGATCGCGACTCCCGAACAGCATGTCCAGGTGGAGCCGGCGCACTGGCCGGAGTTTCGCGTCGCCTCGCACGCCGCCGTGGCCGAGGAGAATATCGAGGGTGCCAACGCGGCGCTGGCCCAGGCCCTCGATCAATACCACCAGGCGCAGCAACGGGTGGCCGAACTGGAACGCTCTATGGCGGAGCGGGAGGAGGCGGCCTACAAGAAAGGCTATGCCGAGGGCGACGCCGATGCGCGCAAGGACGCCGAGGAGCAGCAGCGGCCCCTGGTGGAGCGCACCTCCAGGGCGCTCGCGGAACTCGCGGGTTTGCGGGCCAGGATCCGCCAGGAGACCGAGCGCGACCTGGTCCGACTCTCCATCGAAGTCGCGCGCCGGATACTGCGGCGGGAGGTCAATGTGGATCCGGATGCGCTGGCCGGCGTCGTCCGGGCTGCGCTCGACAAGTTGCAGCCCTCCGGAAAGGCAACAGTCCGCGTCCACCCGCGGCACGCCGAAGGTGTGATTGCGGAACTGAAGCGTCTCGGCGCGCCCGCGGGGCTGAGTGTCGAGCCGGACAGCAGTCTCGAACCGGGCGGCTTGCGTTTCGAGACCCGGGGCGGCACTCTGGACGCCTCGATCGAAACGCAGCTCGCGGAGGTCGAACGTGGATTCACGGAACGCGCAGGATAACGGCATTCTCCCTCCCGAGCGGGTGGAACTCGGCGCGTACTTCACCGCCCTGGAGAGCCTCGACACGCTGCCATGGCAGGGCGAGGTGGTCGAGGCCACCGGCCTGGTCGTGGAGTCGCGTGGACCGGCGGCCGCCATCGGCGACCTGTGCGAGATCCATCTATCCGATGGACGCGTGGTGCGGAGCAGCACGATCGGACTGCGCAACGGGAACGTGCTTACCATGCCCCTGGAGGAAACCGACGGCATCCGGTTCGGGGATCGCGTGGTGGCGCGCAGCGAGCCCGCCAGGGTCAGGGTCGGGCCCGATCTGCTCGGCCGCGTCCTCGACGGTTTCGGCGAGCCAATGGATGACGGCAGGCGGATTCGCGGGACCGACTCGTATCCGCTGCTTGCCGCGCCGCCGGCCCCGCTCGCGCGCGAGCACATCGTGGAGCCGCTGCCCACCGGCATTCGCGCCATTGACAGCATGCTGCCCTGCGGCAAAGGGCAGCGGGTAGGGTTGTTCGGAGGCAGCGGCGTCGGCAAGAGCACGCTACTCGGCGCGCTGGCGCGGCACAACGCCTCCGATGTGACGGTGATCGGGCTGATCGGGGAGCGGAACCGCGAGGTTCGCGCGTTCCTCGAACACGAAATGGGACCGGAGGCGCGGCGCCGCTCGGTGGTGGTTGCGGCCACGTCGGACCGCCCCGCGCCCCTTCGCGTGCGAGCCGGTTTCGTGGCCATCGCGGTGGCGGAGTATTTCCGCGATCAGGGCAAGGACGTCCTGCTGGTGCTCGATTCCGTGACGCGGCTCGCAATGGCCCAGCGGGAGATCGGCTTGGCCGCGGGCGAGCCGCCCAGCCAGAAAGGCTACACGCCCTCGGTGTTCGCATTGCTGCCCAAAATGTTCGAACGTGCCGGGAAGTTCCGCCAGGGGTCCATCACGGGCTTCTTCACCGTTCTCGTCGAGGGCGACGACTTCAACGAGCCGATCTGCGACGCCACCCGCGCGATCCTGGACGGGCACGTGATTCTCTCCCGCAAGCTCGGGTCCGTTGGGCATTATCCGGCCATCGACATCCTGAGCTCGGTCAGCCGGCTCAGTTCCGCCGTCGCGTCGAAGGAACAGGTCGCCGGCGCCCGGAAGGTTCGCGAGGCGCTCGCGGTGTTGCAGCAGTCCGAAGACCTGATCCGCCTCGGCGCCTATGCTTCGGGTTCCGATCCGAAACTCGACGGCTGCCTCAAGGTGAAGGACAATCTGTCGCGTTTCCTGCGCCAGGACGCCTCCGAGCGCGCGCCCATCGAGGAGACCGTAGCCGCCCTCGCGCAGTTGGCCGGAAGGCTGCCGTAGCTGCTGGAGGCGCATGCGCAAATTTGAATTCCCGCTCGAAAGGGTGCTGCAATTGCGCTCCGCTCAGTTCGATGCGGAGAACGCAAAACTCCAGGCTCTGTACGCCGAGCGCAACGCCCTCGAGCAGGCGGTGCGCGAATTGCAGGCTTCCGACCGGCAGATCGCGGCGGGCATCGCGCGGAGCGAATCCGTCAGCGGCGCGGAACTCGGGAGCCTCGCGCATTTCCACCAACACGTCCTCGGCCGCATCGAGCGGTTGGAGCAGCGGCGCAAGGTGTGCAACGAGAACATCCGCGGGCAGCTTGGCAAAGTGGTGGAAGTGAACCGCGCCAAGCGGCTGCTCGAGCTGCTGAAAGAAGCCGGTTTTGAAGAGTGGAAGTACGAACTGAACCGGGAGATCGAAGCCCAAGCCGGAGAGCTTTTTCTGGCGCGGTGGGCACGGAAAAAGGGGCAAACCGCCTCCTGAGGAAGCGGTCCTGCCCGCGTCAGATAGTGAGCTGCCAGGTTTTCCGCTTTCCCGTTTCGCGATACGGATCGGGGCGCGCCTGCGCGCGCCTCTGCTCCAGCGTGGACGCCCGGACCGAGACTGCCACCGACCGCGCCCATTCCATCAGGCTGAGCGCCTGTGTGGGAAGATCCGAGCGGCGGCGCTCCTCGGAAGAAAGCCGGTTCCAGACCTCCTCGAAACGCATGCGATACTCCGCCAGGCTCTCGGCGGCGCGCCCGAGAAGCTCGGATTCAAGCGCTTCCCGCAGGCGCGCCTCGGATTCGCGTATTCGAGCGACGGGATCAGCGCATTCGTTGGGCATCGGATTTCATCGAATCGAACAGACTGGTGAAATAGGTGACCTGCTGCTCCATGGAAGCAATGAGCGCGTCCGCCGCGGCCATCTTCGCATTCAGGCTTTCGCGCAGTTGATCCGCGCGCTCCTGCTTGACGGCGATCAGCTCGTCCTGGCGGGAGATCTGGGAGGCGATTCCATCGAGCGTCGTCCGCAGCAGTCCGTCCCCGGAGGCCCCCAGCCCGTTCAGCGGACGGTTTGCACTCGCCAGGAAGCCTGAACCTGAGCCGTCCCCGAGGAACTTTTCGATGTCGGAAACATCCACGCCCGCCAACGCCGAACTGTCCAGGGTCAGTAAGCCCCGGCTGTCGAAGCGGAGGCCCAGGTCGGCGAGAGACTTCACGTTTCCCGAGCCGGCGGAGTAGTTGAGGATCTCGCGCAACCCGGAGGAGATGGTCAGGACCTGGCTGTCGCCGGCAAGGGCTCCTCCCGCCTGGCCGCGATGCTTGCCAAGTTCCCCTACCGCGTTGTTGTAGGCGTTGACCAGCGAGCCGAGCGACGCCGCCACCGGCGAGGTACTGCGGCAGACCTCGATATCGGCGGTGCCCGTTTGGGCTATGTTCACCACCAGCCCGGGAGCTACAGCCACACTGCGCGTGTTCGAGGAGAGCGCCTCCGCCGGCGCGACCGGCTGCCCGTTGACGCGGTACGTGGCGTTTCTCCCGGCGACGAGCGTGCTGACCAGGTTGTCCGCCCCGCAATCGAGTTGAACGTCCACATTGGCCACCGCCGTGCTTTGCAGTGAGAGCCGGTAATCCGGGGCCGAGGCGGAGCCGAGGTTGATGATGCTCGCCTGCACTCCGTGGCGCGCGGCGTTGATCGCCGTGGCCAGCCCTTGCAGGGTGGGGGCCTCGGGCTTGATCTGGATGGTATCGCCATCCACCTTGAGACTGAACTCCGCCCCCGTTGCGAGTTGCGCGGCCAGGCCGCCGTCGCTCACCAGGCGTGTGAAGGCGCCCGCGTCCTCCACCGTGATCGAGTACGTCCCCGTCAGCGTTCCGGCGCTTGCGGTAGCGGTTGCTACGGAACTGTTTGAGGTGTTCGTGGTGTAGGAACTGCCGCCCACGGCCGCCTTCAACCCCTGAACGGCGTTGTTGACGGCGGCGATCTTCTCGCTGATGACCCCGTAGGCGTCCTGCTTCTGCCCCAGTGCCATCTTCTGGCTGGCGAGCTGTGTAATCGGGAGGGAAGCGATGGCTACAGCGCGTTCGATAACTTGCTGGAAGTCCTGCGCGTACCGGCTGCTGCCGGAGAAGATGGCAGTATTACTCATAAGAAGGCCCTTGAAGAGAAGTTGGACCGGCCTCGCCCGGAGACCGGTCCACGGGGATTAACGAGGCTACTGGCGAAGCAGGCTCATGATCGCCTGCGGAGCCGAGTTGGCCGTCGAGAGCGCCGCAAGGGAAGACTGCTGCAGCACCTGCGCCTTGGTCAGGTTCGCCGCTTCGGCCGCGATGTCGGCATCGCGGATGCGCGATTCGGCGGCCGAGAAGCTTGCAATCTGCGATTGTGCAAGCTGGATAGCGTACTGCAACTGGTTCTGACCGGTACCGATCTTGCCTTGCACCGCGCCGAGGTTCGTCACCGCCGCCGTCAGCGCACTCAGCGCGCCAAGTGCGTTGCTGATATTGGATGTTCCCGCCGGGGCAGTGGGGTCGGCCGAGATACCGCCCGCGGTGACTTCAGCGTCGCCCGTCACGTCGAACTTCGACGTCCCCTGAAGGTCAAATCCGGTCCCGACGGAGTTCTTGACGGCGTATACGCCGTACATATTCAGCGCAGCATTGGACTTGCTGATGATGTTGTCAACTGTGTCGGTGCCCGCGAAGTTGACGGTAACAGTGGAGCCGTTGACCGTGACGCTCATGGTCGCGGGCGCAGCCAGGGGGTCCGCCGTAAAGTCCACCGTTCCGGCCAGGGAGTACATGTTGGAGTTCCCGGCCGACAGGCTGACTGCTGCCAGATCCGTGCCGGCAGTGCCGCCGGTGGCGTTGGTGTACACGTTGAACGCCACTTTGTCGCCGTAGAAGCTCAGGTTGCCGTTCGCGTCCACCTGCGCCGAAATTCCCGTACCGTCGAGCTGCTGGTTGAACTGGTCGAGCGCTTCCTGCGCGGTGACTCCGTTGGTCCCCCCACTGATCGTGACGGTCTTCTTTCCGGCGGTCGTCTCGAACATGAAATCTTGCGTGCCGCCCGCCAGGAAAGGCCCAGCGGTATTCAGGTTGACCGTATTGTCGAGCACGACGCCCGCGCCGCCGAGGATGTTCGTCGACAGTATCCCGAGGCCCTGCGAATCGACCCTGCTGCCTTGCAGGTCCACCGACACCTTCGCGTTGGACTGAAGCCCCGCGCCACCGCCGATATACACGTCGATCTTACTGCCGTAACGGCCCCCGACCGCGCCCGTGCCGAGGCCGATATTCTGCGCCTGGCGGTCGATTTCGCCAAGCAGCGTTTGATATTCCGCATTCAGCGTCTGGCGGCTTCCACTGAAAGTCGCCGACGCGGACTGCGTGGCCAGCGTCTTCAGCCGGTCCAGCATTTTCGAAATATTGCTGAGCCCCCCATCGACGATCTGGAGGGCGCTGATGCCGTCATTGGCGTTGCGCACGCCCTGTTGGAGCTCGGCCACATCGGTGCGAAACTTGTTCGCGACCGCCAGTCCGGCGGCGTCGTCGCCCGAGCTGTTGATGCGATATCCGGATGTCAACCGCTGAATCGTCCGGCTCTGGAAATCCCCGTTCACCCGCAGATGTTCCTGGGCTATGGTGGAATCCACATTGGTTTGAATAGAATACGACATCCCGTCACTACCTCCTTATTGCGGCATTTATGCCGCTTTGCACTCTGCTATGTTGTCGAACAATTCAAGCCGGATTAGAGCTTTTTTTGAGACGCGTTTCTGCCGCTCGAAAGAATCTGCCCCCACGCCCGGCGCAGCAAGGGTGCCCCAACACCGCGATCACGACGCCATAGCGCCCGGCACCGTCACTGAGTTCAGGTCCTCAAGCATAATAACGGCGGGGGATTCATGACCGAGCGTGAGAAGATGCTGGCGGGGGAACTGTACGACCCCTTTGATCCCGAGCTCGTCGCCGCCCGTGAGAGAGCTAGAGATCTCTGCAAGTTGCTTAACGGTACTCGCGAAGGCGAGCAGCAGGAGCGCCGGCGCGTTCTAACCGCGCTCTTCGGCAGCGGTGGTCCTACCGTCTGGATGCAACCGCCATTTTATTGCGACTACGGATCGAATATTTACCTGGGTGAGCGGGTTTTCTTCAATTTCAACTGCGTGGTACTCGACGTTTGTTCGGTCCGAATCGGCGACTACACGCTCTTCGGGCCAGCGGTCCAGGTCTACACTCCGATGCATCCGTTCAACGCATCACTACGCCGCCGGCAGGAGTTCGGAAAACCCGTTGAGATCGGATCCGATGTATGGGTTGGGGGCGGTGCGATCATTCTTCCCGGCGTGCACATAGGTTCGCGCGCAGTGATCGGCGCGGGCAGCGTGGTCACGCGCGACGTCCCCGAAAATGTCTTCGCAGCAGGAAATCCTTGCCGCGTCATACGCGAGATCGCCGAGTGAGTCTGAACACTACCACGGACCTAGCCGGCGCTTGCTACCGGCTCAGTTCCCATTTGATGATGTCGCCCAAGGGATTCTTCCAGGAACCAGAGAGCTTGTTCGGGTTACCAGGCGCTGGGATGGGAACCTCCCAGTTAGGGGCCTGTACAGCAACGTCGCCTCCGCTGAGCGACTTGCCGTTGGCCGTAATGGTCTTAGTCCCTCTGCTTATGAAGGCTGCCACCCGCATCTTCCACTCACCCGCTGCTGGGATGATCGAGACCTGCAAATGATCCTGCGTGGCCGTATCCGTCATGACGTAAGAAACCTTCCCTGAGGATTTCGAGGTCAACGTATAGGTGCACCGGGCAGACGAGCCCGTCAAATTGCAGTTCATGGTGCCCACGGAGGTGAAGTCCGTGTCTGTAGCATTGATGGTCGCCGTTATCGTTCCTGTCCATGGAGCACCGGATCTCGCCGTCTGAGCGCCCGACGGGCAGACCAACAGCGCAAGGAATCCAGATACGATCACAATTCGAAAGCTCATCGATGACCTCCCGCAAAGTGTAAAACATTAGGATACTCGGTAGCTATCGAGGACGCCTCCTTGCACTGAGGCCGGCGCCAACTTCCCGGGCTTCGACGGAGATGCCATCCGCAATCCACCGCATTCGAGTGTCGACCGTCGCACTCAATTGCTGGAGATCATCTCCGGGTGGCTGAAGCTGCAACACCTGCCCCAACCGCGTCAGACTCTCAAGCAGGACGGAGGTGGATCGCCGCCAATCCGAATCGCCGGGCCGGCGGTCCGCGGAGGGAGACACAGCCAATCCAAGCTCAGAGTAGGCCTTGCGAGCCGACGCGATGTGCTCGCGCAACATCGTCGCAAGCAAGCGGCGCGAGCTCACAGACATGCCCTGCGTCCGCTGATGTGGGAAATCCGCAGCCAGTTGCTGAATGGCCCAGGCGTGCCGGAGCGCGGCAACAAGCGGCTGTGGAGCCTGCTCGAATTGCACGGGAGCGGACTGAGTGCGGCGCAGATCCGAAAGCGCCCCGAGGACGTGCGCGATTCCAGCGGAAGTCGTAAACCCTTCAATCTCGCCGCCCGATGCATCGGCCAGCTTCCAGATCCGGGTTCCACCGGAATCTTCGGAGACCCTGACTGCCTGGCCCAGGCACGCCCCGGCTTTGTGGAGGGCAAAGTGAGCCTCAATTTCCGGAGACGCCGGCCCGGCATCTACGGCATTCCGGGCAGGGTCGGGCGGAATGGCCGGAATCCGATCGCGCAACGGTATGGCAACCTGCCTGTCGGTACCGACCCGAAGTTCCGGAGGAAACGCGCTGGAGGCAACCTCCGCCGGCCGAACCGGCCTGATGTTCGTGGCCGCAAGCCGGACTTCCACGGCTCGCTCGGGAGTCTCGAAGCGCAGCTTCTGGATGCGCGGCCTGTAGGTGCTCGAGTCCACATCCACCGTCAAAATCACTACCATCCGCCGGGATTTTCGCTCGGCCGTGATGCGAACTGCGGGACCACTGCTATCGCCTGGCACTCGCTCCGCCTTTACCACTGTCCCGTCCTCGGCCGACCACACCGAGATATCCGATGCGAACGAGATCGCCGTCCAGGACCGGCCCTCCAGCCACCGCATGAATCCGGATTCGAGCTGCTCCGGCTCCAGGCCGTAATCCGCCAGTGAAACTAGAGATACCGGCATCGCCTGATGCGGTGACTGCCGTGTCACGGATTGGGACAGGGCAGGCCGGTACAGGAATTCCGCATCCGCCGAGGGCCGCCACAACGCATGTTTGAGGCCGCCGCCTGTTTCGATCAGCCGTGACGCGAACTTGCCGCTGTCCCGATCGCACCAGACCTCCAGTTGCGTGTTGATCGCCTTCTGCACTGGCCGAACCTGCGCAATCTGGATCGAAAACGTCTGATGCACGGACTGCCGGTAGAGAGCCCGCTCCACGGTAGTCGCATGGGCGATCACGTCGGCCGGACGAAGCCGCGGCTGGAAATACTGCATCCACAAGAATCCGAGGCCGGCAGTGAGGATGAGAGCAGCGGCCGCCACACTGCCCCGGACTGCCCACACCCCAAAGTCGCGGGAGCGGGGTTCTGAAAACTCACTTTCAAACTGCCGCAGTGACTGGTTTAGCCTGTGTTTTGCGTCCTTGGTCCACTCCGGCTCCGGGAAAGGCCACTCATCCATTGCCGTGGCAAGGCGGTGAATCTGTTTCTCGTACGCGGAGAGACGCGTGCGGCAGCGCCAGCATGACTTCAGGTGGCGGCTCACGCGGCGTTCGCCGAATGCCGGGAGTCCCCCGTCGAGGTGAGCGAGCAGTTCCTCGTCACTGCAGTGCATCGGGCACCTCGAATCTGTTGCGAGGCCGCACCGGCTCGCCGGCCTTGGGGGGGTGCGATGCAATCTGGAGCTTTTTCAGCGCGCGCGCCAATAGCGTGCACACCGATTTCGTGCTGATACCCAGCTTGCCTGCAATCTCCCTGTACTTGAGCGATTGCAGCCGCAGCAAGAGCGCTTCCTCCTCCCGAACGCTCAATACGGAAAGGTCAAGGGGAGCGTCCCCGTCGAAATCGGCGGCCACGTCGGGCCAGCACGGCTGTGCGGGCATGAGGTCCAATGTTTCGGAAGGCTCAAGGTCCTCCGCGTGCCTCTGAAGGTATCGGGCGTGCTTCGAGACCTGGTTCCTGACGGCGCCAAGCGTCCACGCCTTCGGGTTGTCGATGCGCTTTCCTTCGCGGAGGGCGCGGTACAGAGCGAAAAATACTTCCTGCACGAGGTCGTCTGCGAAGTCGAAAGACCTCGTCATCCGAACGGCGTAACGGAGAAGAAACGGAGCCCAATCCTCGAATAAGCTGTTAACGAGTTTGGCCGCCTCTTCCTGCTTCATCCGTGCCGGTCCGGTCCGCTCAGGACCACCACAGAGTATATCCTGCCGCACCCGGATCGTGTGAGCGGGGCGGGCGACTTAAAAGTGGCAGAGCAGATTCCTTTTTAACAGCGATCGGAAATCTTCGGCGGCAGCACCTGGGCAACGCCCCGGGCGTAGCTTCGGAGCCGGTCAAGGCGCACGGCCGCAACAACAGCATATCGATCACCCTCCCTCCGTTGGAAGTGGTTGTGTTCAAGAAGGCGTAGGGGAGTCAGCGCGGGGCCGCGGCGGACGGCGAGGCGGCGGCGCGGTCGCGGATCGCCTTGAGCGTGAAGGCGCCGGCCTCGTAATCGACCATCTTGACCGCCAACTCCAGGGCCTCGGCAGTTACTTCGGAACGGGTCTGTTTTGTCAATTCGTTGATATCGGTCATGGCGGGGACGGCGTCGTCCTCTTCTTCAGTGAGTTTGAGGGATCGCAGCGCGCGATTGGTCTGCAGGGTGCGGAGTTCCTGGAGCGCGCGGTAGAAGGCGCGTTGGGTGCGGGCCTGGTAGCGGGCGAGGCGATCCATGAACTCGCGGGAGGCATCGTTTTCGATAGCCTCGGGGCCGCGCTCGGCTTCGAGGCGGCGGAAGCGGTCGAGGTTCCAGGCGGCGTGGAGGATTTCGTTGAAGACGAGGGTTTCCATGGCGCCCTGGGGATCGAGTTCTTCGATCAGCCCAGCGCGAAGGTCCTCGAAGCGGCCGCGTTCATCATCACGAACGACGAGATGAGCGGCGGTGAGTCCGTGCCGGAGCGCGTTATGGGCGCAGCGGGCTTTGCCTTCCGGGGTGCGCGGGCCGGTGGAATGGCGGGCGTTGGCACGATTGGCGGTGATCTGAGCGGGTGAAGCCATGAATG
>JAEZIJ010000203.1 GCA_023436715.1 Acidobacteriota bacterium | reverse complement strand
CGGTCGCCCCCCCCCCGCCACCGCAAGGGAGTGGTCTTGCCGTGGCAGGGGTACGCAGGGTGGTTTTACGGGGCTAAGGAGAGGGTTCGGAGATGAAGATCGGAACCAAGTTGATGGCCAGCTTCGGCGTCATGATGGCGCTGGTGCTGGCGATCGGGATCGGTGGAGTGACCGGCGTTGGCCGGCTTCAGTCGGCAATGAACGGCGCCGTCAACGTGGCGGCGAAGCGGACGCTGCTGGCGAACGAAATTGTCTCGGAAGCGGCGAACATCGTAGCGCTCGAGCGGGGGATCGTGCTGCGTTCGGTCCTGCAGCAGACGCAGGCGGTGGAGAAGCACAAGCAGGAATTCCGCGACTCTTCAGCAAAGGTGGAGCGGGCGCTGGGCCAGTTGGATCCGCTACTGGAATCCGAGACCTCGCGCCGCGGACTGAGCGGTTTGAGGGCGCAGATGGCATCTCTGAGCCAGGCTCACCAGGAGATGATTGACGCACTGAACCGGCAGCAGTTCGACATCGTGCAGAAGACCTCCGAGGAAAAGGTTATGCCGCGGGCGCTGGACATCAGCGCGGGCGCGGTAGGCTTCCTGGACCAGGAGAACCGGAACATGGCCGAATCGACGCGCTCGGCGGAATCGGCGGCGGCGGCAAGCCGGTGGATTGCAATCTCGCTGACCATACTCGGGCTGGCCGTAGGGGTGTTTGTGCTCGGAGCGGTGCGCAGCATCAACACGGTCCTGCGAAAGCTGTCGGGGGAGATGGCGGATCGGGCGCAGCAGGTGGCCAGCGCGGCCTCGCAGGTGAACTCCTCGAGCCAGGGGCTGGCGCAAACGGCATCCGAGCAGGCGGCATCGCTCGAAGAGACGGCGGCATCGAGCCAGGAACTGGCGTCGCAGACACGGAAGAACCGGGAGAGCTCGCAGGCGGCGGCCGAGCATGTGGAGTCCTCGGACGCGCAGGTCGCGGGCGCCAACAAAACGCTGGAACAAATGGTCGGGTCGATGCAGGAGATCATCGGGTCGAGCGGCAAGATTTCCAAGATCATCAAGGTGATCGACGAGATCGCGTTCCAGACGAACATCCTTGCGCTGAACGCGGCGGTTGAGGCGGCCCGGGCCGGTTCGGCGGGCATGGGGTTCGCGGTTGTGGCGGATGAGGTTCGCAATCTGGCGCAGCGGTGCGCGGAGGCCGCGGGCGACACGGCTGCACTGATCGAGGAGTCCATCACGACGTCGAACGGCGGGAAGGAGAAGCTGGCCCAGGTCGTCGAGGCGATCCATTCCATCACCGCGAGTTCAGCGAAGGTGAAGCAGTTGGTGGGCGATGTGGACCAGGGCAGCCGCGATCAATCGCGCAGCATCGAGCAGATCTCGGCGGCCATCCGGCAGATGGAGCAGGTGACCCAGAGCACGGCGGCGAACGCGGAAGAGTGCGCGTCGGCGAGTATGGACATGAACTCGCAGGCCGAGGCAATGACGGAAATCGTGGAGCGGCTCGAAGCGCTTGTCGGCGGGGACGGTGAGCGATATGCCGCGGCTCCGCGACGGCGGTTGCAGCGGTCGGCCGCGTAGGATTCTTTCACACCGGAAGATCGACCCAGATCTCTGCGCCGCGTACCTCGACGGGGTAGGTTTCGAGGGGCGCGACTGCGTCGCGGAGGTGAGGCGGGAAGACGTTTCGAGGGTAGTGATTCTCGCCGGTGCGAATGTCGTATTGGTAATTGTGCCAGGGGCAGGTGAGCAAGCCGCCCCAGACCCTCGCACCGGAGAGAGGTTTCCACTGGTGGGGGCAGAGCCCGCTCAGTGCGTGGATGCGGCCTTCCCAGTGGACCAGCACGAGCGGCCTTCCACGGACTTTGATAAAGCGCGTTTGCCCGGGCGGAACGTCTTCCGTCCGGGCAACTTTTTCAAATGCCACCTGCTATTTGAATTCCGCGGTCAGGAAACGCCGTACGTAGGGCGAAGCACCCGGAGCGCCGCGGCGGAAGTGCCCTGAGGGACCTTCTCCGAGGTATTCGGAAAACCACGCTTCGTGCTCCACTTCCTCATTCAGAATTGCGGTCGAAATCTCGTACGTGCGAGGATCCTTGCCTGCCGTCATCGCGCAGATATCGGTGTAGACGCGAATTGCGCAGCGCTCGGCCTCGACAAGGACGTTGAGGAGCGATCTCACATCTCGCGGATTCTCCGGCAGGTAGGCGTCGGGGCAGCCCGCAACATCGGCGAACTTCCGGATGTCTCGCGGAAGCTCACCACCCAGTTCGTAGATGCGCGGCGTCAGTGCTTCAAAGTGGTTCCGATCCTCGATACGGGCGTCCTCGATGATCTCCTTCAGGCCTTCTCCTTCAAACCCGATGGCGTTGATGCGAAGGCTGGTGTAGTAGTAGAAGGTTGTGAACTCGGCGGCCGCTGCCCGCACGAGCTTGTCCAGCAGGACATTCACATCAATGCCAGCCTGCTCGACCACTTGCCTGGCAACTTTCCCCATGGTAGTTCCCCCTGTGAGTCGGTGATTGAAATTGACCCTTGTCCAAAGGATAGCTCGTAAGCGATCCGGCTGCAGGCCGGTCCGAGGGAGCGCCATGGCCCTGCGGGCCGAGGATTGGTGTGGGCCCGGGCACCAGGGCAGGTG
>JAEZIJ010000178.1 GCA_023436715.1 Acidobacteriota bacterium | reverse complement strand
CTCCCTTGCGGTCGGGGCGGGGTTCCCCGGCGGTTCCCGAGCGGCGGCCGCGAGTTGAGGTATGATCGCTCCATGCAACGCTGCCTGCGGACCGCCGCACTTGTCTTCACCGTTTCCTTGTCCGCGCTTGCGGATGTCAAACTGCCCGCTCTCATCGCCGATCACATGGTGGTTCAACGGAATCTGCCCGTGCACGTCTGGGGAAAGGCCGCGCCCGGCGAGGCCGTAGCTGTCGCGTTTCGCGGCCAGACGCGCACCGCCACGGCGGATGGCGTTGGCTTGTGGAGCGTCTACCTGCCGCCGTCCGCTGCCGGTGGGCCGTTCGAAATGACGGTGAAGGGCAACAACACGATCACGCTCAGCGATGTTCTGGTGGGCGATGTTTGGGTGGCGTCGGGCCAATCGAACATGGAGTGGCCGGTGAAGAACGCCAACAACGGGCAGGCCGAGATAGCGGCGGCAAAGTCCCCTCAGATTCGCCTCTTCCGCGTGAGAAACATGTCGGCCGACTATCCCCAGGATGACGTTGAGGGTTCTCCCTGGGCACAGTGCTCGCCCGAAACCGTGCCCGAGTTTTCGGCCATCGGCTACTTCTTCGGCCGGGATCTGCACCGCAGGCTGGGCGTGCCGGTCGGGCTTATCGACAGTTCCTGGGGCGGCACGCCCGCAGACGCGTGGACCAGCTTGCGCGCCCTCTCCTCCGATGCCGCGCTGATGCCCGTCTTCGCCGAATGGAGCCGCATGAATGACAACGCCGCCGTGAACAAGCTCTGGCACCAGAAGCGGCTCGGCGAGTGGGAACAGGCCGTCGCTCGCGCGAAAGCAGAGGGACGCCAGTCGCCGGGGTATCCCTGGGAGCCGAACCAGGGCAACTCGTGGAGCCCCGCGGGACTCTTCAATGCGATGATCGCGCCCCTCACGAAATACGCGATTCGCGGCGCAATCTGGTACCAGGGCGAAAGCAATGCTTCGCCCGAGCGCGTCTCGCTCTACTCGCGCCTCTTCCGCACCATGATTCAGGATTGGCGCAACGCCTGGGGCCAGGGCGATTTCCCCTTCCTCTTCGTCCAACTGGCGAACTACAAGGCGGGCCCGAACGCGCGATGGCCGGAGTTGCGCGAGGCGCAGTTGGAGGCGCTCGCGCTCCGGAATACAGCGATGGCCGTAACCATCGACGCCGGCAACCCGGGCGATATACACCCGCGAGACAAGCAGACCGTCGGTGCACGCCTCGCCGCTGCTGCCCGCTCGATCTCCCACGGTGAAAGCATCGTGTACTCCGGGCCGCTGTTTCGCTCGGCGGTTCCCGAGGCCGCGGCCGTCCGCGTTCTTTTCGACCACACAGGCAGCGGACTGACCGCCCGCGGCGGTGCGTTGAAGGGCTTCGAAATTGCCGGCGCCGATCGCAAGTTTGTCACCGCCGAAGCACGCATCGACGGCGCCACGGTCGTGGTGTCAAGCCCAGCCGTAGCGGCGCCGCTGTACGTGCGCTACGCCTGGTCCGATAACCCGGACTGCAATCTCTACAACGCCGAAGGATTCCCCGCCTCGCCGTTCCGTTCAGGTTCGTAGACCCGTATCAGGGCGCGGCTTCAGCCATGCCCTGATACAAAGCAAAGCATGGGCCTGCGGTTCAATCCTTGCGGCTGAGGACGGCTTCCTTCATGACGCGACTGATACAAAGTGGCCGCGGGATATAATGGGCGATTCCAACCTATGCGCACTCGATTCTCTACCCGCATTTTGCTTGTGCTGGTCGCAGCCGTTGCCGTCGCTCAGCAGGCCAAGCGCCCCTTGACCCATCGCGATTATGCGTCCTGGCGCTCCATTCAAAGCCCGCTGCTGGCCCGGGACGGCAAACGCCTCGCCTACGCGCTCTTCCCTCAGGAAGGCGACGGCGAAATCATCGTCCGCGATCTCGCGACCGGAAAGGAGCTGCGCGAAGGAGCCGGCGAACTCCCGCCCCCTCCCGACCCCGATCCCGACGCCGAAGAACAGGGACCGCCGCGCCCGGCAACCCGCCTCCTGTTCACAAACAGCGGACGCTTCCTCGCAGCCACCACGTTCCCGGCCAGAGCGGAGATCGAGAGAGCCAGGAAGGAAAGGAAGAAGCCCGAGGAGATGCCCAAGCGCGGCCTCCTGATCGTCAACACAGTGACCGGCGCCGCCACCCGAATCGCCGGCGTGAAGAGCTTCCAGGCGCCCGAAAAGGGCGGCGATTGGGTCGCTTACCTGAAAGAGGGAACACGCAAGGAGTACGGTTCGGAGCTCGTGCTGCGCGATCTCTCGAAACCCGAGCCGAACGAGCGCTCTTTCGAGGATGTCCTGGAGTACTCGCTCAGCAAAGACGGCCGCACGCTCGTCTACACCGTCTCCTCGAAGCAGGAAAATAAGAACGGCGTCTATGCGGCGACAGCAGGAACCGCCGAAACGAGAGCTCTGCTCGCGGGCAAAGGCAAGTATTCCAAGCTCACCTGGGATCGCGCGCAGTCGCGCCTGGCATTCCTGAGCGACCGCGATGACGCGGCGGCGAAGCGACCTAGCTTCAAGCTGTACCTCTGGGAAACCGGCGCGGCTGCCGCTGCCGAAGCCGTCTCCACTGCGACAGAGGGCTTCCGCTCCGGTTGGGCCGTCAGCGACCGCGGCTCGCTCAGCTTTTCACGCGACGGCGGCCGTCTCTTCCTCGGCTGCGCCCCTTCTCGTCCCTCAGCGGACAAAGAGCCGGACGCCGCGCCCCCCACTGACAAAGTCATCGCCGACCTCTGGCGTTGGAACGACGACTACGTCCAGCCGATGCAGAAAGTGCGCGCCACCCGCGAACGCTCCCGCTCCTACACTGCCGTATTCCACATCGCGACCAAACAGTTCGTGCAGCTCGGCAGCCCCGAAGTGCAGACCGTCATCCCGAGCGATAACGGCCGCTACGCCGTCGGCGGCGACGACAGGGCCTACCGCCGCATGGTCGATTACGACGGCAACCATGCCGACTACTACCAGATCGACACCACCACCGGCGAGCGCACCCGGTACGCCGAAAAGCTCCGGAGCCCGGAGCGCGGTTCCGGAAATCTCTGGTCGCCCGACGGCCGCTATCTTCTCTTCTTCCGCGACCGCAACTGGCATAGCGTCTCCGTTCCCGGCGGCGCGGTCACGAATCTCACTGCCGGTCTGGGCGTGAACTTCTACAACGAGGAGGATGACCGGCCCGAACCCGCAAGCAGCCACGGCGCGGCCGGCTGGACCAGCGACGGCAAGTTCGTCCTGCTCTATGACCGTTTCGATATCTGGCAGATCTCGCCCGACGGCAAGGGCGCCAAGAATATCACCAGCGGCTTTGGCCGCCGCCGGAATCTTCAGTTCCGCGTCGTCCGCCTCGAGCGCGAGGACGACGACGAGCCGCGCGGCCTCGATCCCGAGAAGCGCCTGCTGCTTCGCGCCGAGAGCATCGCAACCCGCGACACCGGCTTCTGGCGTACTCACCTGAACGCCGTGCAGGCGCCGGAAAAGCTCGTCATGGGTTCCCGGAACTACCGTGCCCTGTCCAAGGCAAAAGACGCCGACGTCGTTCTGCTGACAGCCTCGACATTTCAAAACTTCCCCGACCTCCAGATCACGGATTCCACTTTCCGCGAACTGCGGACGGTCTCGAGCGCCAACCCGCAACAGTCGCAGATGCTCTGGGGCTCCGGCGAGCTCATCTCTTACGCAACCGCCGACGGCCACAAGCTCCAGGCCGCGCTCTACAAGCCCGAGAACTTCGACCCCGCGAAGAAGTACCCGATGCTGGTCTACATCTACGAGCGGCTCTCGCAGAACCTGCACAACTTCGTGGACCCCAAGCCCGGCACGTCGATCAACATCGCCTACTACGTGAGCAACGGCTACCTCGTTCTTGCGCCAGACATCGTGTACACCGTCGGCTCGCCCGGCCAGAGCGCGCTGAAGTGCGTGATGCCGGCCATCCAGGCCGTCGTGAACAAGGGTTTCGTGGACGAGAACGCCATCGGCCTGCAAGGGCACAGTTGGGGCGGATATCAGGCCGCATATCTTTTGACGCAGACGAACCGCTTCCGCGCCGCCGAAGCGGGCGCGCCCGTCGGCAACATGATCAGCGCCTACAACGGCATCCGCTGGGGCTCCGGCCTCCCTCGCCAGTTCCAGTACGAGCAGACGCAGAGCCGCATCGGCGGAACGCTCTGGCAATACCCGCTGCGGTTCATCGAGAACTCGCCCATCTTCATGGCGGACCGCGTCCAGACCCCGCTTCTCATCATCCACGACGACCAGGACGATGCTGTGCCATGGTACCAAGGCATCGAGCTGTTCCTCTCCCTCCGCCGGCTCGGCAAGGAGGCGTACCTGTTCAACTACAACGGCGAGTTGCACGGCCTTCGCAAGCGCCATAACCAAAAGGACTACACGATGCGCATGCAGCAATTCTTCGATCACTTCCTGAAGGACGCGCCGAAACCGGAGTGGATGGAGAAGGGCATCCCATACGTGGATCGCGAGACCGAGAAGACCGCGTTCGCGGTAAAGTAGCAGCCATGCGAATTCTGATCTCGGTTCTCGCTCTTGCGCTGGCGGCCCTGCCGCTGCCAGCCGCAAAAAGTCTTCAGATCTATTTCATCGACGTCGAGGGCGGGCAGGCCACGCTGATCGTCAGCCCGTCCGGCCAGTCGATGCTGGTGGATGCGGGCTGGCCCGGGAACGACGGCCGGGATTCGGACCGGATCGTCGCGGCCGCGAAACTTGCCGGCGTGAAACAGATCGACTACCTTCTGATGACCCACTACCACCTCGACCACGTCGGCGGAATTCCCGACCTGGTTGCGAAGATTCCGGTGGTCACGTTGGTCGATCACGGCTCGAACACCGAAACCGACGCGGGCGCGAGGAAGCTCTCGGCCGCCTACGATGAGGTGGTCGCGAAGGGCAAGCACCTGGTGGTCAAGCCGGGAGACAGGATTCCACTCAAGGGCGTGGATATCGACGTGGTCGCGGCCCGCGGGGAAAAGCTCAGCACGCCTTTGAAGGGCGCGGGCACGCCCAACGCCGCCTGCGCCGCCGCACAGCCGAAGCGCGACGACCCAAGCGAAAACGCGCGCTCGATTGGCTTCGTCCTGAAGTACGGCAACTTCCGCTTCGCGGACCTCGCGGACCTTACCTGGAACAAGGAACTCGAACTCGTCTGCCCGAACAACCTGATCGGGACCGCCGACGTTTACCTGATCTCGCACCACGGCATGGATATCTCGAACTCCCCCGCGATTCTTAACGCTCTACAGCCGGTGGTCGCGATCGGCAACAACGCCCCGAACAAGGGCGGCGCGCCCGGCTCGTTCAAAGTGATCCGGGGGACACCGGGGTTGAAAGACCTGTGGCAACTCCACCTTGCCCCAGCCGCGGGGGATCTGAACGCCCCCGAGCAGTTGGTCGCCAACCCGGAAACCGACTGCAAAGGAAACTACATCAAACTCGCTGCGGAATCGAACGGCACTTTCACGGTTACCAACAGCCGCAACGGCGTGACGAAGATGTACAAGCGGTAGCTTCTCTGTGGGTGGCTTGGGCCTTGTATCAGGGCACGGCTTCAGCCGTGCCGCAAGCCCTTGCCAAGCCACGGGCTTCAGCCCCTGTCGACGGCATGCCCAGGGGCTAAAGCCCCGTGATGGTGGCGCTCTGCGGCACGGCTGAAGCCGTGCCCTGATACAAAGCCGCGGATGCCCGGGCCCCGTCCCAACGAACTAAACTGGATTCAATGCGCAAGCGCCTGCTCTATGTCTCGGGCCTCGTCCTGCTGATCATCTCGGCGACGCTCGTCATTTGGCAGGGCTCGTTTTCCTTCGGCGATTACGCTCCTGCGAGGCCCGAACAGACCTTCCTCTACTGGGCAGTCTCGACCCTCGTGTTTCTCCTCACCGTGACGCTCGGGTTCATGCTGTTCCGTACGGCAGTCCGGCTCTACATCGAGCGGCGCAGCAATCGGGAAGGCTCGCGCATCAAGACCAAAATGGTGACCGGCGCTCTCGCCCTCACCTTCATGCCGGTGTTCTTCCTCGTGCTCTGGGGCGTCTATGTGCTGAACTACAATCTCGCGAAATGGTTCAGTGCGCCCGCCCAGGACATCCGGAACAACCTCGCCGAAATCGTCGAAATTCTCAACCGCGAGGCGCACGACAAAGCAGCCGCCGAGGCGGACTCGCTTGCCCGCCTGCCCGAGACCATCTCCATTGCGCAAGGGTACAGCGCTTCCCTCACTCGCGTCTGTCGCGAGCACGGCATCTCGACCGCCGTTCTCGTGCGTAACGACACCTCCTCCGTGCGCCTCTGCGGCGAGGATAAATCCGTCGTCTCCGGCATCCGCGTGCCGGTGGAACTGAACGGGAAAACCCTCGGGTATATCCTGGTCGCGCCGCGGCCTCGCACCGATCTCGCGGAGAAGCAGGACCGCATCGAGGGCTGGGTCCGCGATTACGACAAGCTGACCGTGGACCGCCGCGGGTTCCGCAACTTCTACGTCCTGCTGCTGGTTCTCTTAACCCTGTTTATCCTGTTCTTCGCTACCTGGGTCGCTCTGTTCCTCTCGAAGCAAATCTCCGGCCCCATCGCCGCGCTGCTTGAAGCGGCCGGGCAGGTGCGGCGCGGCAATCTGGCCTATCGCGTTCAGGTGAAGGCCATCGACGAACTCGCTTCCCTCGTGCGCGGGTTCAACGAAATGACCCGCGCACTGGATGCCAACGGCCGCGAACTCGAACGCCGGCGCCGCTTCACCGAAGCCATCCTAGAAAGCATTCCCACGGGCGTGATCTCAATCTCCTCGGACGGCCGCATTTTGCGGGTGAACCGCGCCTTGCGCCAGCTTTTCCCCGAGGACAAGGTGACCGAGGCTTCCCGCCTGGAAGACCTGTTCACGCGCGAAGACACAACCGATATTAAGTACATGATGAAGCGCGCGCGCCGCACAGGCATCGCCGCGAGACAAATGGAACTGAAGAACCAGCGCGGCACGCTTCACCTTTCTGTGACGGTCGCCGCGCTTGAAGAACGTCTGACTTCCGGATTCGTTATGGTGCTCGAAGACACCTCGGACCTGCTCCGCGCGCAGCGCATGGCCGCGTGGCAGGAAGTGGCGCGCCGCATCGCCCACGAGATCAAGAACCCGCTCACTCCCATCGCCCTTTGTAGCGAGCGCATCGCCCGGCAGCTTGACCGGGTCAACCTGCCGCCCGATTCCGAGCGCATTCTGCGCGAGTGCACCGCCACCATCGCGGGCGAAGTGGAATCGGTCAAAACCCTGGTGAACGAATTCTCCCAATTCGCCGGATTCCCCACCGCCCAGCCCGTGCCGTCGGACCTCAATGAGGTAGTGGAAGCTGCCGTCGCCGTCTTTGCCGGCCGCCTCGACGGCATCGAAATCCATAAGGAACTGGCGCTCCAATTGCCGCCCGTCAACATCGACCGCGAGCAGTTCAAGCGCGTCGTGGTCAACCTGGTGGATAACGCGGCCGAATCCATGCAGGATTCGCTGCTCAAGCACCTCTACGTCGCTACCCAGACTACAGGCGCCGAGAGCGTGGAGTTGACCGTCGCCGACACAGGCTTCGGCGTCTCCCCCGAGGACAAGGACCGCCTCTTCCTGCCCTACTTCTCCACGAAGGGACGCGGCACGGGCCTCGGCCTCGCCATCGTGAGCCGCATTCTCTCCGAGCACAACGCCACCATCCGCATCGAGGACAACGAGCCCCAAGGTGCGCGGTTCATCGTGGAAATTCCGGCCATTGCGGGCTCGGAACCCGATTCCAAAGCACAGGAGGCGCGAGCATGAAGCGCGTACGTATTCTGGTTGTCGATGACGAGCCTGCGATCCGGCAGTCGCTCTGCGGTGTGCTGGAGGACGAGGGATATCAGGCAACCGCCGTAGAGAGCGGCGAAGCGTGCCTCCAGGAACTCGCGCGCCAAAGCTACGACGTTGTGCTGCTCGACATCTGGATGCCGGGCATGGATGGACTCGAGACGCTCGCCCGCATTCAGGAAATACCGTTTGCCGACCGGCCGGTCGTGGTCATGATATCGGGCCACGGCACAATCGAAACCGCGGTTCGCTCTACCAAGATCGGCGCTTTTGATTTCCTTGAGAAGCCTCTAACGATTCCGAAGGTCGCCATCGCCGCCAAGAACGCAGCCGAACACCGCCGGCTCGGCCTCGAAAACCAGCGGCTGCGGGACGGTAGCGAGTCCAAGTACCGCATCATCGGCGAGAGCGTCCCAATGAAGGCGCTCCGGCAGCAGTTGCGCCTCATGGCCGGCACAAACGGGCGCGTGCTCATCTACGGCGAGAGCGGCAGCGGGAAGGAACTTGTGGCGCACTCCCTCCACGCGCTCAGCCCGCGCACGGCCGAGCCGTTCGTGGAAGTGAACTGCGCGGCCATCCCCGAAGAGCTTATCGAAAGCGAATTGTTCGGCCATCGCAAGGGAAGCTTCACCGGAGCCATAGACGACAAGACGGGGAAATTCAAGAAGGCCGACGGCGGCTCGCTCTTCCTCGACGAGATCGGCGACATGAGCCTCAAGACTCAGGCCAAGGTGCTCCGCGCGCTCGAAGAGCAGCGATTCGAGCCTGTCGGCGCCTCCGAGTTCGTGCAGGTGGATGTGCGCGTCATCGCCGCCACCAACAAGAATCTCGAGGAGGAAATCGAGCGCGGCAACTTCCGCGAAGATCTGTTCTATCGCCTCAACGTCATCCCGTTCTACGTGCCCCCGCTACGCGACCGCCGCGAGGACATCCCGTTGCTGGCGGACTACTTCCTCCGGGAGTTCACCTCCGCCTATGGCCGCAAGCCGAAGGAACTCACGCCGGAGGCATACGGCGCGCTGTCGGAATACTACTGGCCGGGAAATGTGCGTGAACTGCGCAACCTGATGGAGCGGATCGTCATCATGAATCCGCAGGTGCGCGTCGATGCGCGCCACATCCCGCTCAACGTCTCCCGCCGCGCGGCTGATCGCCCGCCCGAGCGCTTCGGCAGCCTGCAAGAGGTCCGCGAGGCCGCCGAACGGGACTACATCCTGAAGAAACTCGAAGAGACGAACGGGAACGTCAGCCGCACGGCCGAATTGCTCGGCCTGGAGCGAAGCAACCTCTACCGCAAGATGAAAGCCCTCGGCATCGCGCCGAAAGAAACAAAAATCGACGACTAACCGCTGCCTATCGGCGGTCGAACTCGCTCTCGATCCCGTGAGCCTCGCGGGATTCACTCCGGAAGCGCGCCGGCGGAACGCGATACTCCCGCTTGAACGCGCGGTTGAACGCGGCTTCGGACTCATACCCGACTTCAGCCGCGATCCCCGCAACACTACGGCTGCTTGATTTCAGCATCTGTGCTCCGAGTTGCATCCGCCACCGCGTCAAATATGACATGGGTGGTTCGCCCAGGTAATGCCGGAAGCGCCCGGCCAGAACGGAACGTGACAGTCCGGCGTCTCGCGCCAGGCCGGCAATCGTCCAGGGTTGAGCGGGATGGCGATGCAGCAACGCGAGCGCTTTTCCTACTTCAGGGTCGCGCGCGCCGGCCAGCCAGCCCGTCTGCCCGGGCGGCAGCTCCGCAATGTAGCGCCTGAGCGTTTCGACGAAGAGCAGCTCTGAGAGCTTCGCCAGCACAGCCTCTCCACCCGCTCGCGAGGCATCGGCCTCCTGGACGGAGAAACGAATGGACCTCTCCAGCCACTCCCCCGCCGCGCCGTTTCGTACATTGACTTTGAGGATGGCTGGAAGACCCCCGAGAAGCACCTGGCTCAATTGCGGATCGCAGGACATGTACCCGCAGACGAACTTCGTGACTTCGCCTCCTCCGCCCGAGCAAGCGAGCTTCAAGCCCCGTGCGAAGATGCGGTGCAGTTCACGCTCCTGGTCCACGGGATCGACCGGGCTGCCGTTGCCCATGATGTGCGGGTCGCCATGGGGAAAGATGACGACGTCGCCGGCTGTGAGAGGGATCCGCTTGCCGTCTTCCAACTCCGCAAATCCCCGGCCTTCCGTAAGAAGGTGATAGATGATCACGTGACCGCCGCCCTGCGCGAAATAGGGCGCCAGGACACACGATGGCGGGGCGCGGAGGCTCCAGGGCGCTGTAAACTCCGCGTTGTAATAGATGGCCCCTTCGAGCTTCACTACCTTCAAGACTTCGGAAAGAACATCCATTTCGCTCCTCAGGTCCCCTCGACAGACGTCCTGCCAAGTGCGCCGGACGTGCGAGCAATTGATTCCCATAATAGCGTCGGCCCAATCAAGAATATGAGACGCCCGGATAAGGGTCCCCACCGAATAGTGCCCCATACTGGGGGTGGTTGATCCAAGGCAACCAAATTCACTGAGAGGGGAAAACACAATGCCACTGATTCACGTAAAGCTGATCGAGGAAGTCTTCACGCCTGCCCAGAAGAAGGAGATCATCGCGAAACTCACTGACGCGATGGTGGCCATCGAGGGCGAGAACCTGCGACCCGTCACTTGGGTGACCATTGAGGACGTTCGCAGCGGCGATTGGGGAATGGGGGGTAAGCCGGTCACGACCAGTGACGTCCGCGCGCGGGCGGCGGGACCGAAATAGGGGAGGCGTGCCCCCCGCGAATCCACGAAACCGCTCCCTTTCGGTCGCGGCTCGGTAAGGACGTCAAACCGAGG
>JAEZIJ010000059.1 GCA_023436715.1 Acidobacteriota bacterium | reverse complement strand
GTTTCGTGCCGGTTCCTAGCCGCGACCGCGAGGGAGCGGTTTGTGACTTTATCCGGCCGGTTCAGCCGCCAGTCCCGGCGTCTCGCGGCGAATTGTGTCGAGAACTCCGTTAATGAACGCGACCGATTCCTCGCCTGAAAACCGGCGCGCGAGCTCGATGGCCTCATTAATGACCACAGCGGGCGGGGTGATCCGCTCGGTCATCTCGAAGATCGCCATCCGCAGGATGTTGCGATCGACGGCGGGCATTCGCTCCAGCCGCCAGTTCTCGGAGCGCTCGGAGATCCGGCGGTCGATCGCGGCCGCGCGCGCGACGGTGCCCTTCACCAGCTCTTCCATAAACGGGTCGGGCGCGGCTTTCACACCTTCCCTGTCCTCGAATTCCTCCGAGAACAGGGAACCGTAATAGGCATCAATGGCGGTCTCTACGGCCTGCTTGCGCACGTCCACCTGAAACAGGACCTGAAGCGCGCGCTGCCTGGAACGATGGCGGGAAGGCATGAGTTGTCAGCGCGAATGGCGCAACTGACGCATCAGGTTCCCCATCTCGACGGCCGACATCGCCGCGTCGAAGCCCTTGTTGCCGCTCTTGGCTCCGGCACGGTCGATGGCCTGCTCGAGCGTGTCGGTGGTGAGCACGCCCAGCGTGACCGGGACACCGGTTTCGAGCGCCGTTTGCGCCAGTCCTTTGGTTACCTCGGCCGCGATGTACTCGTGGTGCGGCGTGTCGCCGCGAATCACGGCGCTAAGGCAGATAACGGCGTCGTGCCGCTTCTGTTGCGCCAGTTCGCGAGCCGCCATGGGCAGCTCCCAGGAGCCCGGAACCTTAACGATTTCGACGTCCTCGGGACCGCCGGTTCGGACCAGCGCGTCAAGGGCCCCCGCCAGCAGACGGTCGGTGATGAGGCTGTTGAAGCGGCTCACAACGATGGCGAACTTCAGCCCCGCCGCACTCAGATTTCCTTCAATTACGTGATTGGACATTTCACTTTCCCTGGAACACGGCCTTGCGTTTCTCCAGAAAGGCGGCCGTGCCTTCTTTCCGGTCCTCGGTAGCTGCGGTGGTGGCAAACGCGCCCGCTTCGAACCTCAGCCCCTGTTCAAGCCCGCTGCTCAGGCCCACTTCAACGGCCTCCATAATCAACGCCGCGGCCACGGGGGCGTTCTGCGTCAGCTTCATCAGGAGCGCGCGGCAGAACGCGAGCAGTTCCGCCTGCGGGACGACGTGATTGACCAGGCCTATGCGGAGCGCCTCCTCGGCGGTAATGGGCTCGCCGGTCAGGAGTATCTCCAGCGCCCGACCGCGTCCGACGAGCCGGGGCAGCCGCTGTGTCCCGCCGTATCCGGGCACAAGGCCCAGCTTGATTTCCGGCTGGCCCATCCTGGCGTTCGGCGAAGCGATCCGGACGGTGCAGCACATGGCCAGCTCCAGGCCGCCGCCCAGCGCGAAGCCGTTGATCGCCGCGATGGACGGCTTGGGCATCAATTCCAACCGGCGGAAGGTGCGCTGCCCGGCAAGCGAGGTCTCGCGGGCTTCGACCGGCGTCTTGCGGGCGAGTTCGGCGATATCCGCACCCGCTATGAACGCCTTGTCGCCTGCTCCGGTCACGATCAGCCCCTTGATCGCGGCATCCGAACCAACCCGTGCGAAGGCATCGTCGAGCTCCGCCATCACGCCGGCATCGAGTGCGTTGAGTTTGTCGGGCCGGTTGACCGTCACCAAGGCGATCCCGTCCCCCGATAACTCGAAGGCGATTCTGTTGTAGGACATATGGGATAATCGCTAGAGGCGCTAACCGCGCGGCAAGTCGCCGCATACCGCGTCCGTTACATCATACCGCATGGACCCCCAACATATTCGCAATTTCTCCATCATCGCCCACATCGACCACGGCAAATCCACGCTGGCGGACCGCCTGCTGGAGGTGACCGGCGCGCTCTCTCAGCGGGAGATGATGGAGCAGGTACTGGACTCGATGGACCTGGAGCGGGAACGGGGCATCACCATCAAAGCACACGCCGTGCGGCTGAACTATCGCGCCAATGACGGGGAGCTTTACCAGCTCAATCTGATCGACACGCCGGGCCACGTAGATTTCAGCTACGAAGTCTCGCGCAGCCTCCAGGCGTGCGAGGGTGCTCTGCTCGTAGTGGATGCCTCCCAGGGCGTCGAAGCGCAGACGCTGGCCAACACCTACCTCGCTTTGCACCACGACCTGGAACTCATCCCGGTAATCAACAAGATCGACCTGCCCGTGGCCGAACCGGAGCGTGTGCGGGAGCAAATCGAGCAGGTGATCGGGCTGGACGCCAGCGGCGCTATCGCGGTCAGCGCGAAGCAGGGCACCGGAGTCCACGAGGTGCTGGAGTCGATTGTCCACCTGGTGCCGCCGCCCAAAGGCGAGCCGGAACGGCCGTTGCGTGCCCTGATATTCGACTCCTGGTTCGACCCGTACCGCGGGGTCATCATTCTGCTGCGTGTGGTGGACGGAAGGCTGCGGCTGGGCCAGCGCATCAGGCTCTGGGCCAACGGCAAAGTGTTTGAGGTGGAAGGGCTGGGCTATCAGTCCCCGAAGCCGATCGCGTGCCAGGAACTGTCCGCTGGCGAGGTCGGCTTCATGGTCGCAAACATCAAGACTGTGTCCGATGCGCAGATCGGCGATACGGTAACCGACCACGACAACCCCGCATCGGAGCCGCTGCCCGGCTTCCAGGAAGTGAAGGCGATGGTGTTCGCCGGGCTGTACCCGGTGGAATCCCATGAGCACGGGCTGCTGCGCGAAGCGCTCGAAAAGCTTCGGCTCAACGACAGCGCGCTCAATTTCGAGCCGGAGCACTCGGCAGCGCTCGGCTTTGGCTTCCGCTGCGGCTTCCTCGGGCTGCTGCACATGGACATCGTGCAGGAGCGCCTGGAGCGCGAATTCAATATCGACCTCATCACCACCGCCCCCGGCGTGCGCTACCGCGTAAAGAACCGGAAGGGCGACGTGATCGAGGTGGACAACCCCACCAAGTTCCCGGACGCCGCCGAGATCGAGCAGATCGAGGAGCCCATTTTCGAAGCCACCGTAATCACGCGCGAGGAGTACATCGGCGAGATTCTCAAGCTGCTCGAGGAGAAGCGGGGCATCCAGAAGAAGTTCGAGTACATCGGCACGGGGCGCGTGCTGCTGGTTTACGAGCTGCCGCTGAACGAGATCGTGCTTGATTTTTACGACCGGCTGAAAACGGTTTCGCGCGGATACGCTTCCCTCGATTACCACATGGCCGGCTACCGCATCTCCCCGATGGTGAAGCTGGACGTGCTTGTGGCCGGCGAGTCGGTGGATGCCCTCTCGATCATCGTGCACAGGGATTCCGCCTACGAACGCGGCAAGGGCCTGATCGAACGGCTTCGGAAGCTGATTCCCCGGCAGATGTTCGAGGTGGCGCTGCAAGCGGCCATCGGTAACAAGGTAATCGCGCGCGAGACCATCTCGGCGATGCGGAAAAACGTGCTCGCCAAGTGCTACGGCGGCGACATCTCACGCAAGCGCAAGCTGCTCGAAAAGCAAAAAGAAGGCAAGCGGCGCATGAAGCGGGTGGGGCGCGTGGAAATTCCGCAGGAAGCGTTTTTGGCTGTGCTCCGTGTGAGTAGCGAGGAACAATAACGCGGCGGGGTTCGCGATTACGCTGGCGTTCAGCAGCCCAATTTTGAGCATCTGTACACTTAGCTCACCCACTGGGAACAAACCGGAGCAAAAGCTCGTAATAAAGGCTATGCACATCGGGCTTCCAGAGTTCGTCGTGGCCGCCGCTGCAGTAGTAGTTGCTTTCTTCGGGTGGTTGATCTTCCGTCCCCAAGAGAGGTGAGTCAAATATATAAGCGCCCAATTTTGGGTGTGGGTATGCAGATTCAGTCGGTCTGACGTGGCGCTTTTTCCGCGAAGACCGAGGCGGATCGTACCCGGCTCGAGCCACCACTGTTCCCCTCCCTTTCCCGCTCCGGGCTAACCTAAGAGGTATGAAATTCATAGCTCTGGCGCTGGCCGCCGGAACGCTTCTCGCGGCTGAACCGCGGAAGCCGGCGACGGTTCGCGAAGCGCAGCAATTCATGGACAAGGTGGAGAGCACGCTCCTCGATCTCTCCACGACCGCTGGCCGGGCCGACTGGATTCACGCCACCTACATCACCGGCGACACCGAAGCCCTCGCCGCGCAGAACGATGAGCGGCTCATAGCTGCGACCGTCGCCTTCGCCAAGCAATCCACGCGATTCGACAAGCTCGCGCTGCCTCCGGAACTCGCGCGCAAGATGAAGCTTCTGAAGCTCTCGCTCACGCTGGCGACGCCGGCCACCCCGGCCGAGAGCCGCGAACTCGCCGAACTCGTGACGAAGATGGAGGGCGCGTACGGGAAGGGGAAATACTGCCCCGGCGGCGATCAGTCGAAGTGCCTCGACATCACGGACATCACCAAAATCATGGCTGAGAGCCGCGATCCCGCGGAGTTGCTTGACGTCTGGAAGGGTTGGCGCACCATCTCGCCGCCCATGCGGAACGATTTCACCAGGTACGTGCAACTCGCCAACAAGGGCGCCCGCGAACTGGGCTTCGCGGACGACGGCGCGATGTGGCGGTCGAAGTACGACATGCCGCCCGACGCTTTCGCGAAGGAAGTGGACCGGCTCTGGGAGCAAGTCAAACCGCTCTACGTCTCGCTGCACGCCTACGTGCGGACCAAGCTGCGCGAGAAGTACGGTGACGTGGTGCCGGCGAACGGGCCGATTCCTGCGCACCTGCTCGGCAATCCCTGGGCGCAGTCGTGGGAGAACATCTACCCGCTGGTCGCCCCGAAGGACGCCGATCCCGGCTACGACCTCACGAAAATCCTGAAGCAGCGCAAGACCGATTGGAAGCAGATGGTGAAGACCGGCGAGAATTTCTTCACCTCGCTCGGCTTCGACCCGCTGCCGCAGACGTTCTGGGAGCGCTCGCTGTTCCTCAAGCCGCGTGATCGCGACGTGGTGTGCCACGCCAGTGCTTGGAACATCGACAGCAAGGACGACCTGCGTCTGAAGATGTGCATCGACATCACGGACGAAGATTTCGTCACCATCCACCACGAACTCGGGCACAACTTCTACCAGCGGGCGTATAACCACCAGCCCTTCCTGTTCCGCGATAGCGCGAACGACGGTTTTCATGAGGCCATCGGAGATACCATCGCACTCTCGGTTACTCCGGAGTACCTGGTGAAACTGGGCCTGCTGGACAAGGCGCCCGACCCGTCGAAGGATATCGGCCTGCTGCTGAAGCGCGCGCTCGAAAAGATCGCATTCCTGCCGTTCGGGCTGCTGATCGACCAGTGGCGGTGGAAGGTGTTTTCAGGCGAGATCCCGCCGGAGCGCTACAACGAGGCATGGTGGGAGTTGCGGCGGAAGTACCAGGGCATCGACGCGCCAGTGGCCCGCAGCGAGCAAGACTTCGACCCCGGGGCGAAGTACCACGTGCCCGCGAACGTTCCGTATACGCGGTACTTTCTGGCCCACATTTTGCAGTTCCAGTTCCACCGGGCGCTGGCGCGCGAGGCGGGCTGCGGCGGTCCGCTGAACCGTTGCTCGATTTATGGCAATCAGGCGGCCGGCAAGCGGCTGAGGGATGTGCTGGCGATGGGCTTGAGCCGCCCCTGGCCGGACGCGCTCGACGCCCTCACCGGGCAGCGCCAGATGGACGCGACGGCAATCCTCGATTACTTCGCGCCGCTCAAGAAGTGGCTGGACGAGCAGAACAAGGGCAAGCCGTCCGGCTGGTAAACCGTGCGCGCGACATGCCAACCGCTCGCTTACGCTCGCGGCTCAGTAGCAGGCTTCAGCGCCGCGACCGTGAGGGAGCGTTTTCCCCCTCCCCCGGCGGCCCCTTCCCTCGTTTGCATATAATCGAACCCAGGAGGGGAATTTCCCATCCAAGCAGAGGGAAGGGTTCATGTCAACAGTTGAGATAAACGCGGTCTCGTCTCGTCCCATCGAGTCCAAACCAAGTATCAAAAACGATTTTTCCATCCAGGTAGCGACCGTCAACGGCTCAGGCAGCCAGACGGCCAACACCGTTCTGATGCGTGCCCTGTTTCAAATGGGCATCCCCGTCTCGGGTAAGAATCTGTTTCCGTCCAACATCGCCGGCCTGCCGACATGGTTCACCATCCGCGCCAGCAAGCACGGCTATATCGGGCGGAAGAAGGAGATCGATTTCCTGGTCGCGATGAACCCGGAAACGGCCCAGGAGGATGTCCGGAAGCTGGAACCGGGCGCCGCGGTGGTGTATGACGAGCCGCTTAAGCTGAACGCGGTGCGCTCGGACCTGCACTTCTACCCGGTGCCGTTCGACAAGCTTGTCGGCCCGGTGTGCCCCGAAGCGCGCCTGCGAAAGCTTGTGCGCAACATTATCTACGACGGTGTGGTAGCGTGGCTGCTCGGCATCGACCTGGAAGAGGTCCGCACGGCCCTCTACAAGCAGTTCGGCGCGAAGAAGTCCAAAGCTGCCGAGATGAACTGGAATGCAGTGCTGGCCGGCCACGATTTCGCCGCGAAGAACCTGACGAAATCGGACCGGTACGCCGTCGAGCGGATGAGCGCTACCACCGGCAAGATCATCATAGAGGGCAATGCGGCGACGGCTCTCGGCGCCATTTTCGCCGGGGTTACGGTAGTGGCCTGGTATCCGATCACGCCCTCGTCTTCGGTGATCGAATCGCTGACCGCCTACCTCCGCCGTTTCCGCATCGATAAGGAGACGGGAAAGGCGACCTTCGCGGTGCTTCAGGCAGAGGACGAACTGGCTTCGATCGGCATGGTGATTGGAGCGGGTTGGGCTGGCGCGCGCGCGATGACCGCCACCTCCGGTCCGGGCATCTCGCTGATGGCCGAATTCACGGGCCTGGGATACTATGCCGAAGTTCCCGCCGTGATTGTCAATGTACAGCGCGTCGGCCCCTCCACCGGCCTGCCCACGCGCACGATGCAGGGCGACATCATCTCCACCGCGGTGCTCTCGCACGGCGACACGAAGCACCCCATCCTGTTCCCATCCTCGCCCACCGAGTGCTTCACGATGATGATCGACGCATTCGACCTCGCCGAGCGCTTCCAGACCCCCGTTTTCGTCTTCACCGATCTCGATCTCGGGATGAACAACTGGATGTCCGACGCGTTCCCCTACCCCGAGGAACCGATCCGCCGCGGAAAGGTGCTCAACGCCGAGGACCTCGACCGCCTCGGCGGATTCGCGCGCTACAAGGACGTGGATGGCGATGGCGTCGGCTACCGCACGCTGCCCGGGACCAGGCATCCGGCGGGGTCTTACTTCACGCGCGGCAGCGGCCACAATGAGAAGGCCGCGTACACCGAGCGCGAAGACGATTACGTGAACAACATGGACCGCCTCGCGCGCAAATTCGAAACCATCAGCTTCCACGTGCCGCCGTCGCACCTGGACCTTAACCGTGAGGCCCACGTTGGCATTATCTGCGCCGGCACGTCGCGACACGCCGCCGAGGAAAGCCGGGACCAGTTGCGCAACGAGTACGGCCTCGAGACCAGTTACCTGCGCCTCAAGGCGTACCCGTTCACATCGCAACTGGTGGACTTCATCCGCCGCAACGAGCGCGTGTACGTAATCGATCAAAACCGCGACGGCCAACTGCTCCAGTTGATGCGGATCGAGCTCGATCCGGACGAGGTCGCGAAATTACGCAGCGTGCGCTACTACGGCGGGCTTCCGATCGACGCCCGCACCGTTACGGACGAAATCGTCCGCCAGGAGGGATTCTGATGAGCACGACCGCTGTTCCGCCCAGGAAAACCAACCGAATCGGCCTGGAGGTCTTGGCCTACAAAGGCGGGAAGACCACGCTCTGCGCCGGATGCGGCCACAACTCCATCTCCGAGCGCCTCATCGAGTGTTTCTTCGAGATGGGGATCGACCCGTGGACCGTGGCCAAGTTTTCCGGAATCGGGTGCTCGTCGAAGTCCCCCGCCTACTTCCTGAGCATGTCGCACGGGTTTAATAGCGTGCACGGACGCGCACCGTCGGTCGCCACCGGCGCGCTCATGGCCAACCGCAACCTGTTCGGCGTGACGGTCTCCGGCGACGGCGACACCGCCTCCATCGGAGTGGGCCAGTTCATACACATGCTTCGCCGCAATGTGCGACAGGTTTACATCATCGAGAACAACGGCGTTTACGGCCTCACCAAGGGCCAGTTTTCCGCCACCGCCGATGTCGGCTCGAAGCTCAAAACAGGCGTGGTGAACGACCTACCCCCGATCGATTGCTGCCTCGAAGCGATCAACCTCGGCGCGACGCTCGTTGCCCGTTCGTTCTCCGGCGACAAGCGGCAGTTGCAGGCGGTCCTGAAGGCCGCCATCGCCCACCAGGGGCTTTCGGTTATCGACGTTATCTCGCCCTGCGTGACTTTCAACGACCACGAAGGTTCCACGAAGAGCTACTCGTATATGAAGGAGCACGATGAGCCGCTCCACGAGCTCGACTTCATCCCCTTCTACGAGGACATCGCCGTTGAAATCGAAGAGGGCCAGGTGCGCGAAATCGAGATGCACGGCGGTTCGCGCCTGAGACTGAAAAAGCTGGGCCGCGATTACGATCCCACGGACAAGCTCAACGCCGTTCGCGCGCTGCTCGAAGCCGAGACGGAGGGCCACATCCTTACCGGCATCCTGTACGTTGACACAAAGCGCCCGCACCTTGCGGATATGCTGAACCTAGCCGATGAACCGCTCGCGACTCTGCCCGAATCCAAAACCCGGCCGCCGCGCGAGGCGCTCGACCAGATCATGGAGGAGTTGCGGTAGCCTGAGGATTGCCTGCCGTCACTCCCGAACAACGCGACCGCCTCCGCGTGGTGCTTGTCTCCGCGCGCAATCCACTGAACATCGGCGCTGCCGCGCGCGCGATGAGCAACTTCGGGTTCCTCAACCTTCGCGTCGTGAACCCGTATGACGTGGCATTCCGGGAGGCGCGTTCCGCCGTGGGCGCGGCCGCCCTGCTCGAATCCGCCGGGGAGTTCCAGAGCGTCTCGCAGGCCGTGGCCGATTGCACGCTCGTCGTAGGCACGACAGCGCTCGGCAGCCGTGAGTTGCACCACCCGCTGCGCCAGCTTGCCTACGGCGCGAGGCTCATCCGCCGGCACCTCGAATCGGGAAACATCGCGCTGCTGTTCGGATCGGAGAAGTACGGCCTCACGAACGAGGAACTCAGTTATTGCCACTGGCTCATGCGCATTCCGACGCGCAAGGAGCACATCTCGATGAACCTCGGCCAGGCGGTCGCGGTCGCGCTTTATGAGCTGATCCGCGAACCCCGCGCCGCAACCGCCAAGCCTGAGCCCATCAAACAGGCCGCGACCGGCGACGTGGACCGCCTCACCGCGATCCTGCTCGAAGCGCTCCAGGCAAGCGGCTACACGAATCCCCGCACAGCCATATCCACTGAAGAGAAAGTACGGCGCCTGGTCCGACGCCTCAACCTGCCTGCACGCGACATCGAGATCTGGCTAGGCATCTTCCGCCAGATCCTCTGGAAACTGAACCAGTAGCACGCGCTCAGCTCATGTACCAGCCGCCGTTGACGTTGATCGTTTGGCCCGTGAGATAAGCGTTTCGAGCCAGCATCACGGCCACTTCGGCCACCTCGTCCACGTCACCGAACCTGCCCACCGGAATCAGGTCCGCCCGCGCCCTCGGATTACAGTTGACCATCTCCGTCGCGACCAGAGCCGGCGCAATCGCATTCGCCGTGATGCCCTCCTTCGCCAGCAGCGCCGCATAGGAGTGCGTCAGTCCGATCATCCCCGCCTTCGATGCGGCATAGTGCGGCCCCACGACTCCGCCCGTCTGTGCCGCAACGGAGGACAGGTTGATGATGCGCCCCCATCGCCGCTCACGCATCCCCGGAAGCGCGGCCTGCGTCACCAGAAAACAGGACTTCAGGTTGATGGCCACCAAGTCGTCCCAGTCGCGTTCCGTGATCTCCTCGAGCGGCTGCGGGCGCGTGACTCCGGCATTGTTCACCAGGATGCCGATGCCGCCCAGTTCCGCCTCAGTTGCGCTCACGAGCCTGTCCGCCTCCGCGCAGTCGGACACGTCCGCGCGAACCGCGACGGCGCGCCGCCCAAGCATGCGTATCTCGCGCACCGCGGCTTCCGCCTGTTCTTCGCGGCAGCGATAATTCACCGCGACATCGGCGCCCGCGCGCGCAAGCGCGACAGCAATAGCGCGTCCGATGCCGCGGCTTGCGCCCGTGACGAGCGCCACCTTGCCCGTAATGTCGTCCACCTGTGAAGTATACTTCTACTCCATGTGGGACAGGCCTCCCGGCCTGTCCCCTCGAAAGACGCAGCTACTTCGCGACGTGCCCTTCACGCCGTTCCCAGCCGGCTTTGAACAGCGGAATCGCGTACTCCTGCCGGTAGGGATGCTTGAGGATCTCCTCGATATTGAGATCGATGCCGATACCGGGGCGCTCCGGAATCTCGATGTAGCCGTCGACGACCTCGACCGGATTCGTCACGATCTCCTTCTCCCACGGCTCGTTGAACTCGTCGAAGATTTCGTGGATGAAGAAATTCGGCGCGGACGCATTCAACTGCACGCACGCCGCCGAGCAAACCGGACCCTGAGCGCTGTGCGGCGCGATCATGCCGTATTGAGCGTCGATCATATCGGTGATCTTCCTCGTCGCGAAGAGACCACCCAGGTTTAGCGGCTCAGGCTGCAGGATGCTGACGCATCCGTGACTCAGAAGGTCAAAGAACTGCTGCTTGTTCGAGTAACTCTCGCCCGTTGCGATCGGAACCGGGCTGCGCCGCGCGACTTCCACCATGGACTTGATATCGAGGTGCGGCACCGGCTCTTCAAACCATGCCGGCCGGAATTCCGCCATCGCCTCGGATACCTCGACCGCCGTTGCCACGTTGAAGCGGGAGTGTCCTTCGATCAGCAGGTCCACGCCGTCCCCTACCGCGTCGCGCACCGCGCGGATAATGTCGATCGACAGGTCGAACTCGCGCCGGGGCAGCATCCGCCAGTTGTTCCCGAACGGGTCGAACTTGAGCGCGGTGTAGCCCCTCTTGGCCACGTCGCGCGCCTTTTCGGCAAAGCTTTCCGGCTCGCGCGGTCCGCGATACCAGCCGTTGGCGTACGCCCGGAGCTTGTCATGGCACCGCCCGCCCATGAGGTTGTACACGGGCTGGTTGCAGGCTTTGCCGATGATGTCCCAGCAGGCGATCTCGATTGCGGCGACCGCGCACATATGGACCTGCGCGCCTTCCGCGTACACGTCCCGGATCAGTTTCTGGGAAATCGTCTCGATCTGGAAGGGCTCCATGCCGATGATCAACGGCTTCAGTTCGTGTATGGCGGCCTCGACCGTCTTAGCAAAAAAGTTGGCGGTACCCTCGCCGATTCCGTACAGCCCCGAATCGGTAATCACTTTGGCGAACAGCCAATTCTTCCAGGGATTCCCGGCAATATAAGTCTCAATGGCGGTGATCTTCATCGTATCTATTAGAGCAAAGGAACCCGCGCCCTGGGGTATTATGGTCGAGACGACGCCGTGAACAAGGAAGAAATCATCCTCGCCAACCGCGAGCACCTGTTTCCCGCGGTCTTTCATTACTACCGCGAGCCGCTCGTGATTGCGCGCGCTAAGGACCAGCACGTCTGGGACGCCGACGGCAATCAGTACCTCGATTTCTTCGGCGGCATCGTAACGGTGAGCGTGGGGCACTGCAATGAACAGGTGACCCGCAAGGTTTGCGACCAGCTTCAAAGGCTCCAGCACACGTCCACCCTGTTTGCCACCGAACCGCAAGCCGCTCTCGCCGCGAAAATCGCAACGATCACGCCCGGCGGCCGCCTCACCAGGTCATTTTTCACGAACAGCGGCAGCGAGGCCAACGAGACCGCGATTCTGACGGCGCGCTGCTACACGGGCTCGACCGAGATCGTCGCGTTGCGGCATTCCTATCACGGCCGCTCGTCACTGGCCATGGCGCTCACCGGACAGTCGACCTGGCGGATCGGCGCGGCAGCCCCGCCCGGCATCGTATTCGCACACAATGCCTACTGCTACCGGTGCCCGTTTGGCCTGACCTATCCCGCTTGCGAGCTCCGCTGCGCGCACGACGTCGAGGACCTCATCCGCACCACCACTTCGGGACGGATCGCCGGCTTCATCGCCGAGCCGCTTCAGGGTGTCGCAGGGTACATTACACCGCCCCGCGAGTACTTCCCCATCGTGGCCGGAATTGTTCGCAAGTACGGAGGCGTTTTCATCAGCGACGAGGTCCAGACAGCCTGGGGGCGCACCGGCGGCAAGTGGTTCGGAATCGAGCACTGGGACGTTGTTCCCGATATCATCACCAGCGCGAAGGGACTCGCAAACGGCTTGCCTGTCGGCCTGACGGTTGCCACTCCGGAGGTAGCCGGCGCGGTAAAGGGCGCCACGATCTCCACTTTCGGAGGCAATCCGGTGGTCGCAACCGCCGCCAAGGCGGTCATCGACTTCATCGAAGAGAACGCGTTGCTGGCCAACTCGGCCGAAACCGGGGCTTATCTCCGGGAGCGCCTGCTCGAATTGCAGCAGAAGCACGCCGTCGTCGGCGACGTCCGAGGCATGGGCCTTATGTACGCTGTTGAGCTCGTGGAAGACCGAAGAACGAAGGTCCCCGCGCGTGCCGCTGCCGCGCATGTGCTGGAGGCCGCCCGCGAGAACCGGCTACTTATCGGCAAGGGCGGTCTCGACGGCAACGTGATCCGCATCACGCCGCCGCTGAACATCGGCCGCGCCGATGTCGATGAATTCGCCCGTCTGCTCGACGCCAGCCTCGCCCGGGCAAACGCAGTGGGAGCTTGACAGCTATGGAAGAGCGCGCTTTTTTCAACGAATCTCAGACCACCCGACCGATGGAGCTGCACTGCCCCTTCTGCAGAACCGCTTCGACTTACGATCTGCGTTGGATGCTCCGGAAGAAGAAGGACCGTCCGCCCCAGGGCGCCGACGAGCGCGACCGCGCCCGCTTCCAGAAAGCGCAGAGCTATATGGTGCTGCTCGATGACAAGGTAGCCTGCAAGAACCTGCGTTGCCGCAAGCGCTTCGACATCTCCGGCGTCAAGACGATGGCATTCCTCAACGCTGAGGGCGGCCTGCCGAAGGATTGAACCCGGCTTCGCAGCATCCGCGTTCATCGGTGTTCATCAGCGGCCCATACTCTCAACGATATTGATGGGCCGCCGATAAACCCAGATGGACGCTGCCGGGATGTCCGGCCCAGTAGGCAGAGCCGATCAATGCGACAACTCGCTTTCGCAATCGCGTTCCTCCTGATGATTCAGTGCACAGCGTGCAATTGGTCCGACCAGCCTGTGTTACTCGATCACAGGCGACCGGCGAATGTGCCGTCGGACGCAGTTCTCGTTCAACTCGCTAAGGGAGGTGTTTGGCAGCGCTGTGAAGTTGAGTCCAACACGGGAAAGAATCGCTGCCAGATTTTCAATTGGAAGGGAGGCTTGCTTTACGACGAGATCTTCTTGCCGCATGATCAGGGACCGGCAGTGAGTGCGTCCGACCTGAAGATCCCGCCGTATGTTCCTGCAGTTGGGCCAGATTGGGTGTGCCTGCAAAACGGCAGGATTCTTTTGCCAGCGTCTCGGTTTGACCAGTTAAAGTCCTTTCTGAACAAAACTACACCGAAACACGGACCTCGGTAGCTTGGGTCCAAATTTCCCCAAAGTAGCGGCTATCACGGCAGAGGGACGGCGCGGAAAGTCCCGATGGTGCTAGACTAAAGAATCTAAGGGAGGTGGATCTTCTCGAGTATCGGGGACCTTCCGAGGTCGGTTGCTTCGGCACTCGATAAGACTTCTGCGGCCTTCTTTTCGCTGTTCTTCCCAGACGACTGCCGGATTTGCGGCAAAGCTCTCCTCGAAATCTCGCGCGTTCCCGTCTGCCATACCTGTCTGAGCGAACCTCAACCGCTGGCCGCCGATTATTTCTGTGTGGCCTGCCGCACGCCTTTCATAAATCCGGCGCCGCTCGGTCCCGATGGCCGATGCGAGCTATGCCGCCGTGGACTGCGCGCCTTCGACGCCGCGTATTCGTTCGGCAGCTACGAAGGTGTTCTCCGGGAACTCATTCATCTCTTCAAGTACGCACGGATCAGGCCCCTGGCGGGCCCTCTCGGTGAGTTCCTCGCCGGCGCGATCCCACGCGACCAGACGTTCGACGCGGTCGTGCCCGTGCCGCTGCATTGGCGGCGCCGCTGGCAGCGCGGCTTCAACCAGTCGGCACTGCTGGCCCGCGCGATCGCAAAGCGGTACGGCATCCCACTTCGGGCTGCTCTGGGCCGCACGCGTGCCACGCCTACTCAGGCTGGACTGACGAACGCTCGCCGCCGCTCGAATGTTTCGGGCGCTTTTCGTGTCGTAGGAAAGGCCCAGGTGGCAAACCGGCGCATTCTGCTCGTCGATGACGTAATGACGACAGGCGCCACTGCGAACGCCTGCGCCGCCGCCTTAAAGCGTGCCGGTGCGCGCTACGTGGCCCTGCTTACGCTGGCCCGCGTAGATCGCCGGGCGCTCTTCGAGCCTGCCCAAGTCCGGTCCGCTGCGGCGGGAGTGACATAATGACGAACGCTTTACACAAGCCGGTGCTGGTGCTCAACTCGAGCTACGAGCCGATCAATATCTGCGCTGCCAGGCGCGCGTTGGTGTTGATCCTGAAGGGAGTCGCGGCGCCGGAGGAGTTCTCCTCCGCCTTCCTCCACTCCGCAAGGCAGGCGCTCAAGCTGCCCTCCGTCATTCGCCTGCTGGAATATCGCCGCATACCCCTCCAGACCCGCGCCCTCTCTCGCAAGAACATCCTGATGCGCGACCGCTACACCTGCCAGTATTGCCAGCGCACCCTGCCCTGCAACGAACTGACGCTCGATCACGTGATACCGCGATCCCGTTCCGGAGAGACTTCCTGGGAGAACCTGGTCGCCTGTTGCCACCGCTGCAACAATCGCAAAGGCAGCCGCACGCCTGAAGAGGCCGGCATGCGATTGCTCCGCCCACCGCGTCCTTTCAGCCTGCACACCAGCCGCCACCTGATGCGTCTGCTGGGAAAAAGCGACGACCAGTGGCGCAAGTACCTGTTCTACTAGCAGCTATTTCAAAACCTGCTCGAAGAACTCAAGCGCCCGCGGGTCCCGGGACTGCCCCAGCCAGAACATTGCCTGTTTCCTCACCGCCGGATTCCGATTCGTGCGGGCCACCTGAATCAACCGCGGCACGCCTTCATCGCGCGGCAACTGGCTCAAGGCGAACACCGCGCGCCGCTTCACTTCCGTTTGCGGATCGTTCTCGATTGCATCGGTAATTGCGGTTTCGGCCTTCTTGCCGGCTTTCTGCCCCAGCCAGAACAGCGCCTGCCCGCGAACGCGCGCGCTCGAATCGCTCCGCGCAGCCGCGATCAGCGCATCCGTTGCGCCCGGATCTTTGCTGATCGAAAGCGCGAACGCCACTTTGTCGCGCACGTGCTCACTCGGGTCTTGCTTCATCATCCGGGTGAGCAAATCCGCGCCCGCCTTGCCACGGGCGGCTCCCAGCCAGAACGCGGTCTTCTCGCGAACCAGCTCGGAATTTGAAGCCCCGGCGAACTGCTCGAGCTGCCTTCCCGCTTCCGGACCGGCGTGCATCGCGATTGCCATGATTGCGGAATCCGTCAGCCGCTCCGCCCCGGAACTCACAAGCGAGGCGAGAAAGCGGACGCTTTCCGCCGGAGCCACCCCAGTCAGCCAGACGAAGGGCAGCCCGCCCGCATCCAATTCGCAGCCGGCGGAGAACGTGCGAATCTTGCCTACACTGCCGCGCTCTACGCGGAACAATACCAGCACATCGCGCGACTCGAGCTGCACCGGCCCGCCCGTCGATCGCGCTTCAGACCGCGCCCCTTCCAGCGCGCACCCGCACCCTCCCCCGCAGGAGCCACAGCAGGAATGCTGCGATGGATTCGCGGCAGGTTCGGCATATCCCACCCATGCCGGCCCAGAGATGGAGCGGACCTCCCGCTCCAGCCCGGCCGCCGCCCTGGTTTCGAGTTTTGCATTGGTCACGCGCGGCTGCTGCGCAAGCGCGACCAGCGGAATCAGAACGAGCGGAATCCGAAACGCGTTCATTTGTTCAGAATCTCCATCATGAACTCGGTCGCTTCCTTGGAATTGACCAGCGAGAGCTGACGAACTGCCGCATTCTTCAACTCGGGATCGGTTTCCTTGCGGGCGATCTCAATGATCGCCGGCGCGTTGGATTGCAGGAACAGGGCGCGCAGCACGGCCTTCTTCACCTCCTTATCGGAGTCGCTCGAATAGATCGCCATAAGGTCCGCGCCGGACTTCTTCCCCATCAACCCGAGGCTACGGATCGCCTGCAGCCGGGCGCCGGGATCCTTTTCGCCCCGGGCAAGCTGTCCGATCCGGTCCGCCGCACCGGCCAGAAACAGAGAGTGGATGATCGCCTGCTTGCCCCCGGTCGTGGTCTCGATCTGATAAAGATCGGCAAGCTGCTGAACGCCGCCTGTCAGTCCGAGTTGACGTACCGCCTCGGCGCGCAGTTCGGGATTCTTCTCCTGCCGGGCGGCAGCTACCAGCCGGTCGCGATCCCCGCCTACCATGAACGCGCGCAGGATCTGCCTTTTCACGCCCGCGTCGTTCGACGCCGCGTAGATGTCTGCCAGCGTCTGCCGGCTCGCCTGGCCTCCGAAAAGCGCGAGTTGCCTGATAGCCTTAAGCTGCAGATCGGGGTTGGAGCCTCCGCGTGCTAACCCTGCCATCACCTCGCGTGCGCGCGGCGACCCGCTCTGGGCCAGCACGAACATCGCCCGCTCCTTCAGTTTGGGCGAGGCCGTGCCTTGCAGAATCTTCTCCAGAAGCGGCACCGCGCGCTCCGGATCGCTGTTCATCAGGCTGTTGATCGCCAGGAGCTTCAGGTCCTCATTGCTCTCCGATTCCGGAGGGACCGGCTGGCCGCCCGCCTGCCTGATCTCCACCTCCAGCGCCTTGGCATCGTTCACCCACCGCGAGCTCGCGAACGACTTCTGAAGCTCCGCAATCGCGCCGAGCGCCTCCGCGCGCCGGCCGAGCTTGTTCAAGGCATACGCCTTCCAATAGAGCGCGGCATCGCCCCGCGGGCTATCCTTCGGGATGCCCGCAAAGATCGCCGCTGCCTTGTCCCACTGGTTGTCGCGCAGGGCGTCCTGGCCGCGCTCGTAGTTCCGGTCGGTCCGCGCCTGGGATTCGGCAAGGAATCCAAGCGGGCCAAACGGCTGCGTCCATGCTGGCAGTGCCAGCGCCGCTAATATCGAAATTACGATCAGTTCCTTTCGCATAGTTATGAACTCCTCGAAATCGATTTCTCCTTGATCCGGGAATCGATGACACGGACTTTGAACAGAATCCCCTGCGCCTCGACGCGCTGCCTTAACTCTTCGAATTCCTCCGACGACAGGCGCGACGGGCTGTTCGCGATCTCCAGCAGCACGCGCTCGAGCTCGTCGAGCACCTGGGCCACGCCCGCGTCTCCCGTCCTCGCCGCGGTCTGCCGGTAAAGCCGATTGGCTGCCACAAGGTCCTGAGCGCTCTGCTGCTCGGAGGAGATATCCACCCGCTTGCCGGGCTTGCTGTTCACGATTTCGAGCAGCACCATTTGCGAGCGGTCCAGGTGGTCGCCAACAGCGACGAGCAGCACGCGCTCCCGCACTTGCGCGGGCACCGGCCGGGCAATCTGAACCTCGGTGCGCGAATGCGGCCAGAACCGCCCGGCCAGAAACGCGGCCACAACGAGCGCGGCCATGGCGCCGGCCATCGCCCAGCGGCGCGGCATGAACAGCCAGGCCAGGAACGCGCTCGAGCCCCGCTTTTCTTCGAGCGGCAACCGCGCCCAGACCATCGCGCCGTAGTTCTCGTCGCGCTCGGGCACGGGGACAGCCTCCGTGACCGCGTTCAGGCTGCGCTCCAGTTCAGCGAACGCGGCCCTGCACTGCTCACACCCGGCCAGGTGCCGTTCCGCCTCCTGGCGGTCGCGCTCCTCCCCGTAGTAGAACCAAACCAGTTGCTCGTCCGTAAGGTGTTTCATCGTGCTTCACTCAACACCGGCTCAAGCGCGCGCCGCAACTTTGCCACGGCGCGGAAGACGCTGTGACGGGCGGCGCCGTTGGGCCGGCCCAGCACACGCGCTATCTCGTCGATCGGCACGCCCTCGAAGTGCCGCATGACGAAGGCGGTGCGCTCGGCGTCGCTCAATTCATCCATCGCCGCCGAAAGCCGCTGCCGGACTTCGCGGCTCAGCATGAGGCGCTCCGGCGACGGGTCAGCCGCGGGAATTGCCGGCTGCACGGGTTCCGAATCGGTTTCCCGCCTTCGCTTCCGCGCCCGGATCAGGTCCAGCGAGCAGTTTGAGGCGATGGCGAACAGCCAGGTGCTGAACTTCGACCGCGAATCGAAGCGGCCGAGCTGCCGGTAAGCCCGCAGGAATGTTTCCTGCACCGTGTCTTCTGCATCCTGTTCATTGCCGGTCATACGATACGCCAGGCGGAAGACGGCGCGGCTGTGGCGCTCGACGAGTTCGCGAAATGCTTCGCTCGATCCGCCGCGCGCCCGCTCAACGGCGACTGCGTCGTTATCTTCCATCCGTTCCATTAGACTGCACTGGCGGCATCGTGTTAGGAAATTCGGTCACGGTCGGTTCGCTATTTTGCCGGGTTGTGTTTTCAGCAGTTTACGCCAGAACCGCGGGTGGGCGCGTGCCGCCGCGGACGATAATGTGCGAGAGGAGGGGCTTGTGGATCAATTGCCGCTTGAAATCAGCCCGTTGGAACTGAGAAGAATGCTGGAGGCCGGGGATCCCGTCGCGCTCGTGGATGTCCGGGAGCCGCACGAGTACGCTCTGTGCCGCATCGAGGGCGCCGAACTGGTTCCGTTGGGCTCGATTTCCAAGGAACTGGAATCGCTCAGGAAGAAGGCCGCAAGTTGCTGCAGGCTGGTAGTTTACTGCCACCACGGCATGCGGAGTCTCCGCGCCGCCTCCTGGCTGCGGCAGCGCGGCATCCCGCATTGCCAGAGCATGAGCGGCGGCATAGACCGATGGGCAGCCTCGGTCGATCCCGGCGTGGGCCGCTATTGACGCCACCTCGGCCGGTTTTCCTCCGCCCCTTGCATCCTGAAAGTCACAGGTGAGAAGATGGCGGGGCGGAGGATTCCTATGAAGCTCGTTCGATTCGCACTTGTTGCGGTTCTCGGATTGGCGGCTGCCGGCTCATTGGGCGCGCAGCAGCCAAAGAAAAAGCTGCTCTTCGTGGGCCAGAGCAAAGGGTTCCAGCACGACTCCATTTCGCACGCGGCCGGCGTTCTTTGGAAGCTCGGCCAGGAGTCGGGCATTTGGGACACCTACATCAGAACGGACTGCCAGCTCATCACGAAGAAGAAGCTCGGGGGCAACGCGAAAAACCTCGACTATTTCGATGCTGTGGCGTTCTACACGACCGGGGAACTCGATATGGACGAGTCCCAAAAGGCCGATCTGCTTTCCTACGTGAAGGACGACGGCAAGGGCTTCATCGCCATCCATAGCGGCACCGACACGTTCTACAAGTGGCCCGAATACGGCGAAATGGTAGGCGGCTGGTTCGATCAGCACCCCTGGAACACTTTCGACGCGCCGCTCGTGGTGGAAGACGCCGATTTCCCCGGCATGAAGTTCCTGCCGCGCGCGTTCACCATGAAGGACGAAATCTATCAGGCGAAGAACTTCTCACGCGAGAAAGTCCGGGTGCTGCTCAAGCTCGACGCGAGCAAGCTCGATCTGAACAACCCGCGCGTTCACCGCACCGACAAGGACTTCGCGGTGATGTGGGTGCGCACCTACGGGAAGGGCCGGGTGATGTACAACGGCCTCGGGCACCTCGAAGCCGTTTGGGACCGCCCCGACATTCAGAAGATGTGCCTTGAGCAGGTGAAGTGGCTCATGGGGATGGTTCCAGGCGATGCCACGCCTCGCCCCAAGCCTGCCGAGTAGTTAGAGGCTGACTTTTTTCAACTGTCCGCAGGCCGCGTAGACGTCACGCCCGCGCGGCTTGCGGATAAAGCACGGTATCGCCCGCCTCACGATCTCCTGAAACGCCAACACTCGTGCCTCGTCCGGGGTATCGTACGGGATTTCCGGCCCTGGATTCAGCGCGATCAGATTCACCTTGCACTTCAGGTTGGCAAGCAGCTTCACGACCCGCCGCGCATCGGCGTCGGTGTCGTTCACGCCTTTGAGCAGGACGTATTCGAACGTCAGCCGCTCCCACGGGCGCAACGGGTAGGCCTGGCACGCTTCCATCAGATCTTTGAGGTGGTATTTCTTCGTGACCGGCATCAGCTCGCGCCGCATCTCCTCGGTCGATGCGTTCAGCGAGACCGCGAGCTTCGGGCGCACGTCCTCCCGGCCCATCTCCTCCATCCTCGGGATGATGCCGGAGGTAGAAAGCGTGATCCGGCGCGGGGAGATCCCACACCCGGCGGGATCTACCAGAATGCGGGTGGCCTTAACGACGTTCGGAAGGTTCAGCAGCGGCTCGCCCTGGCCCATCATGACGATGTTGAGGCGCTCGCCATCGACCGCCAATCCGTTGTCCGCGGCCGCGACCAGAACCTGCCCCACGATTTCGCCCGCTCCCAGGTTGCGCTCAAGGCCCAGCAGCGCCGTCATGCAGAACCGGCAACTCACGGGGCAGCCTACCTGCGTGGAAATGCAGACGGTCTGCCGGTTCTCCTCGGGCATCATCACCGCCTCGACCGTCTTGCCGTCTTCGAGTGCCAGCAGATACCGGCGCGTGCCGTCGGCGGACACGAATCGCCGCTCGATGGACGGTGTGCCTACCGCGAACGCCGACGCCAGTTCACGGCGCAGGTCCAGCGGCAGCGTCGAGATCCCCATCAAATCGGAGTGACGCTCATGGTACAGTGCGCCATAGATCTGACGCGCACGATAACCGGGATGGCCCGGTCCAAGAAGCTCTTCTATCTCCTGGATTTCCAGGCCCAAAAGGGCAGGCATACTTCTTCAACCAGTCTATCGGAAAACCCGGGGACAAACGCCGGTTGTCCCCGGGGCTTCCGCTTACTGAACGTGAGGCTCAAGCATCTTGAGAACTTCCGATCTGCCGACCGCGCCTACGCGCGAATCCACCACCCGGCCGCCCTTAAACAGCAGCAGCGTGGGGATGCCGCGGATATTAAAGCGCATCGCAGTTCCACCGTTCTCGTCAACGTCCACCTTGCCGACTTTCAGTTTGCCGGCGTACTCGGAGGCAATCTGATCTACGGTCGGCGCCATCATCTTGCACGGGCCGCACCACTCGGCCCAGAAATCGACCAGCACTGGAACATCCGATTTCAGGACGTCCATATCGAAACTTGAATCGTTAAATGTCAGTACGTTCGCACCCGCCATGCTCATCTTTCCTCACACACTGTTACGGTCATTCAAATCTAGAAGATGCAGAAATCGGCCGGGAGGATTCATTCCGCCAGCCTTCTGTAAAGCGCTGAATACTCAACAGCAGAGGCGTTCCACGAAAAATCCTTGCGCATGCCGGCCAGCATCATTTCCTTCCATTTCGCGGGATCGTTGTACGCGGCCAGCGCTGCGCGGATAGCTTCAAACAGAGCTGTTCCTGTATAGTCGTGGAACTTGAAGCCAGTATCTTTATCAATCGTATCATCGAGGCCGCCCGTGGCGCGGACTATCGGAACCGTGCCGTACCGCATGCTATAGATCTGGTTCAGGCCGCAAGGCTCGTACTCGCTCGGCATCAGGAACATATCGGCCCCGGCCTCGACCTTGTGCGCCAAAGACTCGTCAAACGCTATGCGGACACCCACCCTGTCCGGGTAGGCTACCGCGAGGTCCGTGAATAGCTGCTCGTACCGGGGATCGCCCGTCCCCAGAGCTGCAATCGCCACATCCTGTTCGAGAAGCGCGGGTGCGATCTTCTCGATCAGGTCGAAGCCTTTCTGCCCGGCAAAGCGCGAAACGATGCCGATCAGCGGCCGGTCGAGGTTGTCCGGGGGCAGACCGAGTTCACTGAGCAGATCCGCTTTCGAGACGCGTTTTCCGGCCAGATTCTCCGTCGAATAGTGCGCGGTGATATAGGGATCACCACGCGGATCCCACTGTGTGTAGTCCGCGCCGTTGAGAATGCCCGTAAGCACGTCGCTGCGCTCTCTGAGCACGCCATCGAGTCCGAAGCCGAGCGCCGGATGCTGGATCTCCTGCGCGTACTTGCGGCTTACCGTGGTGATGGCGTCGCTGTAAACCAGCCCGCCCTTCAAGAGATTCACCTGGCCGAAAAACTCCAGCGCGTCGGAGCGGAACAGGGACGGGTCAAGGCCGATCTCAGGCAGGATGGACGGCGGGAACAGCCCCTGGTACCCCAGGTTGTGAATCGTGATAACGGTCTTCACGCCCATGAAGGTGGGATCGGCGCCAAACAGAGTGTGCATGTATACCGGCACGAGCGCAGCCTGCCAGTCGTGGCAGTGCATCACCTGAGGGCGGAACAGGTGGCGGACCACGGTCAGCGCGGCACGCGATAGTACGGCGAAGCGCGCGTAGTTGTCCGCGTAATCGACGCCGGAGGAGTCCTGGTAAAGGCCGTCGCGATCAAACAGCGGCGGGCAGTCAAGCAGATAATAGGGCACGCCGCGCTCCTCGGCGCGGTACAGGTGCGAGGTGTGGCAGTTCGGGCCGAACCAAACCCGCAGGTCCTCGTAGACGCGCGGCAGGCCATGGATGCTGATTCCACGGTACCGCGGCATCAGGATCGCCACTTCCTCACCGTGCGCGTGCAACGTCGGCGAGAGTGCCCCGACGACGTCGGCAAGTCCTCCCGTTTTCGCGAACGGGTTCGCTTCGGATGCCACCATCAGAACTTTTGTCATGCGCCACCCTGCGGAGAGGTTATCAGTTATCAGCCTACAGCAACCGGAGGCGGCACGGTGTGTCCGGCGCGCGATAATTCGGGTATGCATCGCCTGATCCGGGCTATCACGTTGGCAGTGGCATCCTGGGCTGCCGGGGCGGGTCAGGCGGATTCCTCACAGCCGCCGCTCGCCGCCATTGAGCGGCGCGTTTTCGAACTCGTGAATCAGGAGCGCACATCCCGGGGCCTGAACGCACTCGAGTGGGACCAGCGGCTCGCGGACGCAGCGCGCAGCCACGCCCGCAGCATGGCGCAGCACAGGTTCTTCTCCCACGTCGATCCCACCCGAGGCAATCTGGAGCAGCGGCTCGCGGCGGCGAAGATTTCCTGGCACAAGGTCGCGGAGAACCTGTTCACGGAGAAAGGCTTCGAGGATCCCGCGCAGCGCACGGTACAGGGCTGGATGAACAGCCCCGGGCATCGTAGGAACGTGCTCGATAGAGACCTGACCCGGGCCGGGGCCGGCGCCGGCCGCGCGCCGGATGGCACGGTATACGTGGTGGAGATCTACATCCGGCCGTAGGCTGGGAACAGTACGATGAGTGTGGAACTTCGCGAATCACACGATTTCCGAGTTGTCGCGCTACCCCGGCCTGGAGCGCGGCCGTGTGGAGTTCGTCGAAGGGCGTCAAGAGCAGATCGAGTATGCGTGTCTGTTCCCGCACGTGAAGGCAGGCGGGTGGCTGATTATTGACGATCTCCAGATTCCTTCCGTCCACGAGTTGTTCCGGTTTCTGCTGCGCGAGCCGGGCATCGAACTCGAGGAAGTGGTGGCGCGCACGACCTTCTTCCGGAAGCTCGAGCAGGGAACCCCAAACGATGCTGGTCCGGTACTCGTGGCGGGACCGGCTTCGGAAGGTGCTTCACCGCAAAAGCCTGACACGAGGCTGACATTTTCGTGACAATCGGCGGGCACCCCGCCCACATAATCCACACATGCGGATCATCGGCGTATTCCTTTGCTTCGCCCTCGCAAGCCAGCTTGCTTTCGCTCAGGCGGATCCCTGGCGGCACTGGCACCTATCGCGGCTTCAGCCCGGCCGCCAAGTCACGGTTTACGCGCTCCGGCCCGAACGAACCCTCAAAGGCGTCTTCCTCAGCCGTGAAGCGGACGCCCTCACTGTCGCGCTGAAGTCTGGAACCGTGGAAATCATCGCAAGACAGGACGTACGAAAGCTCACGGTGAAGCGCGAGTCGTACGATCGCGCGCCCTTGATTGGCGCGGCCATAGGTGGAGGCGCATTCGCCGTGGTGGTGGGCGCCAATAAGCGGCGCTGGGATTCTACAGGCTCGGCAGTCGCGATGTCGGCGCTGTTCGGCGCGGCCATCGGCGCGGCGGTTGGACTCGCGGTTCGCGCCAGCGGCCGGAACGAGGTGATCTATCAGGCGCCACCCCAATAACCGCCTGAGGCCGGCCATTCTGATACACTGCTAACCTGAGGCTCGCATGTTGAAGAGAAGGTTCGTTTTACCTCTCCTGCTTGGCGTTTTTTGTTTCGCCCAGGAGAATCCATCCGAGAAGCTGGCGCCGTACTACCCGACCCCGGAAACCATCGTCGAGAAGATGCTTCATCTCGGCGGGCTCAAGGCGGGCGAGAAGATGTTCGACCTCGGCAGCGGAGACGGCCGCATCGTCATCATGGCCGCGAGCAAGTTCAAAGCCGACGCGACCGGCGTCGAGTTCGACCGGGACCTTTGGAAGCAAAGCATGGATCGGATCAAGAGCCTGGGGCTCGATAAGCAGGCTCGCGTCATCCACGGCGATGTCATGAAGCAGGATTACAGCTCCGCGAATCTGCTCACCGTGTACCTGCTTCCTTCCTCGAACGACAAGCTGCGTCCGCTGCTCGAAAAGCAGCTCAAGAAAGGCACTCGGGTCATCGCGCATGACTTCGAGTTTTCCGGCTGGACACCTGAGAAAGTGGAGCAGGTCGAGGACGACGGCGAGGGCCGGAGCCACACGCTCTACTTCTATCGCCGGTAAGCCGGATCGGAGATGGCCGCAGCCATAGGATCGCACGCGCGGGAATGGCGTTGGCTGCGCAGCGTCGTGCGCGCTGTGCTCGGTTTTGCGTGCCTGTACGCCCAGATCTTCTCTTCGGATTTCGACCACCCGCTGACCATCGTCACGGCAGCCTATGTCTGCTACGGTCTGGTTGCGCTGCTGTGGAAGAAAATCGACGACATCCAGGTCTCGCTGCCCAGCCTGTTCGTAGACACCGCCTTTTTCATCGCCTTCTCGGCCTACGGCGCCGACGGCAGCGGCTGGATCGGGTCCGTGCTGTTTCTTTACCTCATGATGGCGGCGGTGGTCCATCATGACTGGAACGATGTTTGCATTGTCGTGGGCGCCTGCATCGGGTTCTACGCATCCGTCCGGCGGCCCGACGCGACTGCGCTCAGCCACGTGGTTGTGATCGCCGGGCTGCTCGCCTGCCTGCTGAGCGACCAGAAAAGGCGGCTTCAGGAACGGCTGCTCGAAAGCGGGCGCCGCGAGACCGCTCTCCGCGCGGAAGCCGACAAGATCCGCGACGCGGAGCGCCAGCGCATCGCCGGCGATTTCCACGACGGCCCGCTGCAAACGTTCATCGGCCTGCAAGTCCGGCTGGACATCCTCGAAACGCTGTTCAAGCGCGACCGCAACACAGCCATGGAGGACCTGCACGAGTTGCAGCAGATTGCGCGCTCCCAGGTCGGCGAAATCCGCTCGTTCCTGCGCAGCATGAAGCCGGTGGAAGTGGACACCAGCGATCTGGTGACCTCGGTTCGCCGCATCGTCGAGTACTTCCAGAAAGACACGTCGATTTCCGCGCGGTTCGTGAGCGCGCAGAGCGAGGTCCGGCTGGCCCCGGAAACCAGCCACGAACTGCTACAGATCCTTCGCGAGGCGCTGCATAACGTGCAAAAGCACTCGAAGGCATCGCGCGTCGTGGTCGCCCTCGAGCACGCCGGCAAGAACGTCGAGATTTCAGTGGACGACGACGGCACGGGCTTCGCTTTCAGCGGGTCATTCTCTCTTGACGAACTCGACTTGTTGCGGCTGGGGCCGCAAAGCATCAAGAGGCGTATCAGAAGCCTCGGCGGCGACCTGTTCATCGAATCGCGACCGGGGCACGGGGCAGGCCTGAAGATCCGCGTGCCCGCCTGAGCGGTCCTGAAGTACAATAAGGCCTCTAAAACTCGAAACCAACTTCCGGGCGCCGGGGTAGCCCGCCTTTGACGCGACTACGAACCTTGGTAACTCGCTCTTCCGCGCTTCTCATTCTTATCATTCCCCTTTGGGCATCCGGTCCCGCCAACCCCAGAATCCTGGTGAAATTGCGTGCCCCTTTGGCCGAAGAGGTCGAAACGGCGCTGCCCTCGAAACCCATGGCGCTCTCGGCCGCGACCGCGCAACGACCCCATGCCGCCGCGTTTCTGGCGCGCCACTCGGCGCGGACGCTCGCGCCGCTCTACCCTGAGTTCGTCCGCGAAAAGAGGCGGCAGCAGGCCTCGGACCGGCAGATCGCCACCCAGTTCCGCCAGCGATTTCCGCAGAGGGCCGCCCGCCTGCGCACCACATTTCAGCCGCCCGACATCTCGCGCACATACATCCTCGAGCCGGACGGGGACGTCGCCACGACCCTCGCCGCGCTCCGCGCCGATCCCGACGTGGAATACGCGGAAGAAGACAAGATCGTGTCGGTCAGCTACACTCCCAACGATCCTTACTTCAACCGGCGGGGCAGTTGGGGGCAGAACTACGACGACCTGTGGGGCCTCAAGAAGATCGGCGCCCCGGCCGCCTGGGACACCTCCAAGGGCGAGGGCATTGTGGTCGCGGTGCTGGACACCGGCATCGATTACAACCACCCCGACATTTCCGCCAATATTTGGACCAACGCGAAGGAGGTTGCCGGCAATGGCGTGGACGACGACGGCAACGGCTTCGTCGATGACGTCAGGGGCTGGAATTTCGTCGGAACGAACAACAATCCCATTGACGACCACGGGCACGGAACGCATGTTGCCGGCACGATCGCCGCTGTTGGCAACAACGGACTGGGAGTGATCGGTGTGGCCTGGCGGGCGAAGGTGATGCTCATCAAAGCGTTCGACAGTAGCGGGGCGGGGCTCGATTCCGTCCTCGCGCGCGCCATCGTCTACGCAGCCAATCAGGGCGCCGATGTGATCAACAATTCCTGGGGTGGCCCGGGCGAGTCCAAGACCATCGCGGAAGCGGTGGCCTATGCGCACAACCTGGGCGCCGTCATCGTGGCGGCCGCGGGGAACAACGGTGACGACGCCGTTTTTTATCACCCGGGGGACCTCTCCGCCGTCATCACCGTGGCCGCGTCGGATCGCGACGACATGCTGGCGGGGTTCTCCAACTGGGGCAGTAAGATCGATGTCGCAGCGCCCGGCGTGAACATTCTCTCCCTGCGTGCCAAGGGTACATCGCTCGGAATGCCCGTCGATGACGGATACACCCGCGCCGACGGCACCAGCATGGCGGCGCCGCACGTCGCGGGCCTTGCGGCTCTCCTGCTCGCGCAGCACCCGGAGTACTCTAACGAACAGGTCCGGCAGGCGATCCGCGCGTCGGCCACCGGCATCATACAGCCGCCCCGGGGCATCGGCGAGACCTACGAGACCTACGGCCGCATCGAGAGCGCCGCGGCGCTCGCCCTGAGCGGCGTCGTCGAGGCCAAGATCGGCGCGCCCGCCAGCGGAGCGGTGGTTCGCGGCCCCACCACCATCGCCGGCGTCGCGCGCGGCCGCGGCTTCGCGGGGTACAAACTGGAATACTGCGTGGGGAAATCGCCCGAGGTCTGCACACTGCTTCAGACCGGCGCTGTCGCAACATCCGGTACACTCGGCGTATTCGATGCGGGCGCAGTCATGAACGGCGTCTACTCGATCCGGCTGACGGTGTATAACGGGGCTGGCCAGGCGTTTGTCGACAACATTCAGTTGACCGCGGCCGCCATCGCGATCACCAGTCCCGCGATGCCCAGCGGCGCCGCCTCCGCGATGACCTTCAAGCCCGGAGTGAAAATCCCGATCTCGGGAACCGCGAACGCGACCGGTTTCGGAGGTTTCCACGTCGATTGGGCCAGAGGCATGTACGCCACCAAAGGCTGGCAGACTGGGGGAATATCGCTCGAAAGCGGCGGCGCTTCGCCAATCACGGAAGGGCTCCTCGCCGCCTGGGAAACACCGGCGCTGGCCGCCCCCGGCTATTACACGATTCGCCTGAGAGTCGTTGGAGCGGGCTTTACGAACCAGATCACGTCGCTCGTCTACCTCGAGCCCGATCTGCTCTCCGCTGAGTGGCCCAAGTGGCTAGACGCGGGACCATATCGGAACTCGGGCGTCGTACCTGCCAGGAATGCGGATGGCAGTTTGCGATTGTTGGTCGCGGCGCCGGGCAATATGATGATGTACACTGGGTGGCGCCCGCCGGCGATGAGCCCGCCTGGAGCGCTTTGGACGCTGCCACTGAATGGCCCGCCGCAACGGAGGCCGATGCCGCTCGGCAAAGGCAGCCACTTTCAGCCCTCGGCCGCAAGCCTCGATGGCGGCACGGGCGAGCAGGCCGTGGTTGGGGATCTGGAAGCTCTCCACGTGTATGGCGAGGACGGCGCGTTCCGTTCCATCGCGCCGGGCGTGCCTCATCTCTTCGCCAGAGCCCAGGTGTTGGTTGAGGATATCGAAGGCGACTCCCGCTGCGAGATCCTGGCGTTTGGAGACGACCCTAGCGCCACGGTTGCGCGCATCTATGCCTGGCGGCGGGACGGCAGTCCGCTCAACGGCAACTTTCCCATTGAAGCTGCAAATCACGAAGGCGGTGTGGGCGCCTCAGCCGATCGAATGAGATTGATCGCAGGCGATATCGATGGTGACGGCAGCAAGGAACTTGTCGTACAGGAGGTCGAGTCGCCCTCCACACACACGTTGAAACTGTTCGACAAGAGCGGTTCGCCGCGGGCCTGGAACGTGCCGTGGCTCGACGGCTTACCCTATGCGATGGCCGCGGCGGATCTTGATCGCAACGGCAAGTTGGAGATCATCCTCGTCTCCAATGTCGATGACACAATCGTGCTCCACGTGTTCCAGCCGGACGGCTCTGAACGAGCCGGATTTCCCAAGTTGCTGCCCAATTCGTCCCGATACTGCGAGTCGTTCCTCGCGGTGGGTGATGTGGACCGGGACGGACACGAAGAGATCGTTCTCGCTCATGACAGTGACTTGTACGTGTTTCGGGACGACGGCGCTTTGCTTTCCGGCGCATGGCCGCTCCAGACACCCACTAGATATTTCGGGTCCGTCGTAATCGGCGACATTGACGGCGACGAGCGCCCCGAGATCGTCACCTCGCATACCAGCATGGTGTGGCGTTCGGAGTCCCCTCATTATGGATATTCCGACCAGAAGCTGCTCGCACTTCGCGCCGACGGGTCCGTGGCAAAATCGTGGCAGCTTACCGGCATGGGGCACGAGCTTGGCGAATACCCGGCGCCGGCCATCGGCGATTTCAACCAGGATGGGAGCACCGAGATTGCCGTAGCGTACGGCGTCGTGGACTATTGGGGAGGTCCCGTTTCCGGTGTGGTCACGCTGCTGGCGACGGGTGCGCCTTTCCATTCCTCGGCCAACGACTGGCCGATGGTGCATCAGAACGCAAGGAACACGGCCGTGCGGATGCGCCCCGGCTCCAGTACCTCCTGCATCGCGAGCATCAGCCCCGGCGAGCAGACGCTCCCGGCCGCCGGCGGGATCGTAACCATCGAGGTGGCCGCCCCGGACGGTTGTTCGTGGACCGCGTCGAGCGCGCTCGATTGGGTCACCATCACCGGCGCGGCGTCCGGCTCGGGCAAGGGCAGCGTCCGCTTTCAAGTGAAGGCGAACGCCGGCGCTCTTCGCGCGGGAAATATCATCGTCGCAGGCTGGGCGTCCGCCATCCGGCAGAAGAGCGAGGGCGACGGACTGACGCGGGATCGACACCGCGGATTGCCTCGGCCGGGGGTTGAGATACCGCGCTGACGCTCTTGTTGGGGTCACGCATGCGTGCCCCCTGGCCGGCTTTCGGCCTAGAGTTCGATCACGCGATGATCGCGGCAATCCAGCGTCAGCGCTTCCGAGATTCTGTCCACGACCTCGAGGCCGTGCCGCGCCAGGAACGGCAGGATCGAATAGAAGCGCTCCTGGAGATGCTTCTCCGGATAAATCAGGCCGTTCAGGTACGCCGCATCCGCTGCCGCGCGCTCGTTCCGGCGCAGCGCTTCGCGCGCCACCTTGCGTTCGAGCTTGGAGAGCTGCCAGGCGATCTTGCGGCGGCTCGTCGCCAGTGCGGAGCCGAGCGTCGGGTCAAACGCGGCCAGCGCGGACGACAACTCATCGAGCGACTGCTGCAATTTCGACTGGCTCTCGGCGATGGCGGCCTGAAGCCCGGACGGCACCAGTTTGCGAGCGATGTGCCCGCGGAGCGCCTCATCTCCCGCGAAGAAGCCGGGCAGGGAGAGCCCGTAGCGCGTCATGAGCTTGGCCGACCGCGCATCGAGCAGCGTCGCGCTCTGGCGGTCGAGCGCTACGGGCGTGCGGCCCAGTAGTGCCTCATAAATTACCCGCGACTGGGCCAGGTACGCCAGTTCCGCCGGTCCGCCGACGTAGGCAACCGTCGGGAGCAGATAATCCTGCACCACCGGCCGGAGTAGCGCGTTTGGCGAGAGTTGCTCCGCGCGCGCCGCGAGTTCTTCGGTCGAGAAACGCCGCCCGTTCGCCGCGTACTCCCGGCCCTGGCGATGCAGTGCGATGCGCCGGCCCTCTTCCAGCAGGAACACCAGAGACGTGTGATCGTCCAGATGAACCTGCGCATGGTAGCCGGCGGCCGTTAGTTCGCGGCTGCGTTCGAGAATGCGCGCGGAGAGATCGGGCGCCGCCTCGACCGCATCGCGAAGAATCGGCGCGGCGAGCCGGCGCGAAGCCGGGTGCATCGGATCCAGAAACAGCAGGTCTTGAGAAGAAAGCACCTGCCGCAGCAAGTGAAAGAACGCCGTGCCGAACGTGCGCCCCGGAGAATAGGATTCTCTCAGAAGCTGGACAACGTCATCGCCAAAAGGGAAGCCTTCGAGCGCTTCGCGAGCGGCCTCGAACGGACTGCCATCCACCGGAAGCTCCCCAACCGGCCGCCGCTCCGGGTTTGACCCGGGAATCTCAAGTCGCACCGGCCTGTGCGCGGCATCGAAAACCCAGCAGTGGTTGACCTCGGCGTAGTCGTGATCTTCAGTCGCAAGCCAGAAAACCGGTACCGCGGGAATGCCGGCATCGGAGAGGCGCTGCGCCAGCTTGGCAGCCGTAATCGCCTTGTAAATGGTGTAGCACGGACCGGAGAAAAGCCCCACCTGCTGGCCCGTTGCGACCACAACGGTGCCCGGTGCCGCGAGCTTCTCCAGCGCCGGACTGCCGCCATTCTGCCCGGAAAGGGCTTCGACCAGCGCGGAGCGCCGTTCGTCGGGATAGCTGATCCCGGCGGCCGCTTCGCGGTAAGACTCCGGCTCGTACGGCGAGTGCTCGTAGAAACGCGCTACCCGGTCAAACCGGTACAGAAAATCCGAAAACAGCCTGGAGGTCTGAGGCAATTCGGTGTGGCGTATGCAGGCGGTTCCCATTAACAGTCCAAGGGTAGCAGATGCTTTGTAGAACCCGAAAGATGCGGTTGTTGGACAATGAAAGCTTGGCGGGAGTTTACATTTCGTTCCCTTTCTGCGCGCAGAAATGTACGTTCTGCAACTTCGCCTCCGGTGTGTTCGCCCTCGAACTGGAGCAGCAGTACATGAAAACGCTGTGCCGGGAAATCCGCCGGTTCGACTGGTCCTGGCGCCCGGAAACGGTGTACCTGGGCGGCGGTACGCCGAGCCGTTTGTCCGGCGAGGATCTGGCGAATGTTCTGGGGCTCGTTCCCGGCCGCCCTTGGAAAGAAGCAACCATCGAGGCGGCCCCGGGCGGCATCACCGCGGAAAAGGCCGCGGCCTGGCGCGCGGTCGGCATCAGCCGCGTCAGCCTCGGTGTGCAGTCGTTCGTCGGCGTGGAGATTGCCGGTACGGGCCGGCGGCACACTGCAGAAATCGTGGCCCGTGAGATCGCCATTCTTCGCGATGCCGGCATACAGAACTTCAATGTCGATCTGATCGCCGGCCTCCCGGGGCAGACCGTCGATAGCTGGTCGGAATCGCTGGACTGGGTCGAGCGGCTCGCGGCGCCGCACGTTTCCGTCTACATGCTCGAGGTGGATGAGGATAGCCGGCTCGGACGCGAAATCCTCCACGGCGGCGCGCGTTACGGAGCGGGGCGCGTGCCGTCCGAGGAATTGGTGGTCGAACTGTACGAGACCGCCGTGGACCGCCTGGCCGCGATGGGCATAGCGCAGTACGAGATCTCCAACTTCGCCCGGCCGGGGTGCGAATCGCTCCACAATCTGAAGTACTGGCAACTTGCGCCCTATGCCGGGTTCGGTGCGGACGCGCACTCGTTCGACGGCGCGGTGCGGCGGCAGAATGCGGAGTCGCCCGAGGACTACATCGCGCGCGCGGAGCGAGGCGAATCGCCCTGGATCGAAGAGACCGCCGCCCGCCTCGATGAAGAACGGTTCTACCTCGGGTTGCGGCTTCGCGCTGGGTTACGGCCATCGCCCGAAGAATGGTCACAGTTTGAGGAGCCCATAGCCCGGATGCTCGAAGCGAACCTGCTCGAAAGCCGCGACGGCAACCTCCGGCTCACACGCCGCGGCGTTTTGTTGTCCAATGAAGTATTCCAGGAATTCATACGATGAAAGCCCGATTCTCACCGCGCGGCCTTGGGAGCGCCGACCTCGAACATGCCCGAATTATCGATCTGCGCAGCGACACGGTCACAAAGCCAACGCTTGCCATGCGGCGGGCAATGGCGGAAGCGGAGGTAGGCGACGACGTCTACGGCGAGGACCCGACCATCAATCGCCTGGAGCGGCGGGCAGCCGAAATTTTCGGCAAAGAGGCCGGCCTGTTTGTTCCCACCGGCACCATGGGGAACACGATTGGCATCAAGCTGCACACGCAGCACGGCCAGGAAGTGATCTGCGAATCGCGCGCTCACATTCTCAACTACGAGTTGTCCATGATGGCCTGGTTCGCGGGTTGCGTTGCGCGGCCGGTCTGCGCGGCTGACGGCATCCTCACCTGGGACCAAATCCGGCGTGAGATCCGCCCGCCCGGTCCGCACTGGGCGCCCACCGGCCTGATCGAGATTGAGAACACGCACAATATGGCGGGCGGGTCGGTTTACCCGCCCGATGCCGTGCGGGAAATCTGCGACGGCGCTCACGAACTCGGACTCAAGGTGCACCTGGACGGCGCGCGTATCTTCAACGCGGCTGCGTATCTCGGCAAGACCGTCCTCGAAATTACGGCGCCTTGCGATACGGTGATGTTCTGCCTGTCGAAAGGCTTGGGCGCGCCGGCCGGTTCCATGCTGGTGGGCACTGCGGAGGCGATCTCGCAAGCGCGTTTGTACCGCAAGCGGCTCGGCGGCGGCATGAGGCAGGCGGGCATACTGGCGGCGGCAGGGCTGATCGCGCTGGAGGAGATGCCCGTACGGCTCTATCAGGACCATGAGAACGCCCGCTTCCTCGCCGATGCGCTCTCGCGGATGCCCGGCATCTCAGTGCCTCACGAGGTTCAGACGAATATCGTCATATTCGACGTCGGAGGGACGGGGATCACGATCCAGGAGTTCAGCGCGCGGCTTAAGGCCCGAGGAATTCTCATCAACGGCGTCAGCGGCACGCGTATGCGGCTGGTGACGCACATGGACGCGAGCCGGGAAGACTGCGAGCGGGCTCTTACGGCCCTGGCCGAAGTAGCGGCGGGCGCGGCGGCGAACGCCTGAAGGACAACCGCTCCGTTGAAAATCGGTCGCGACCGTTGGACTGCTTCTTATTGGGAAGTGGGGCAGCCCCGCGGGCTGCGCCGGCCGCTCAGGCCGGCCGAACTGGGCGGGCTGGGAGCCCGCCGCAGGGCGAGGCCCTGCCCCACTGGGCGTTCCTGCCCGCGCCAGTTTTCATCACCTTTGGTGGGCCGCAGGCCCATGCGGCACTCCCCTGCGGGGCACCGGGCCGGTCAGCCGTGCCGGGCCACGAGGAACAGAAGCGCAAAGATGAAAACAGGTATCAAGGCCATCGCAACGTAAAAAAGAATCCGCCTCAGCCACGGCGTTCGGCGTTTCTTCCAGTCCCGCAGTTCGGGGCGGTCCGCCACGCCCACCTCGTCGAAGTGCTCGAGGTCCCATGCAAACTCGTTGGCGGTGGAGTAGCGGTTCTGCGGCTCCCGCTCGATAGCGCGATAAATCACTTCCTGGAGTTGCGGCGGGATCGAGGGATTCAGCTCACGCGGGGGAACGGGATTGTTGAGCAGCCGGTCGTTCATAATCACGAACGGATTGGCGCCGGTAAACGGCGTCTTTCCCGTCAGCATTTCGTAGAGCATCACGCCCAGGGAGTAGATATCGCTCCGCCCGTCGCCGCGCTTTCCCTTCACCTGTTCCGGGGAGATGTAGTCCGGAGTCCCCATCACCTGGGACAACTTCCCGAAGGTCAGCCGCCGCGCGTTGGCCTGACCGGCGATGCCAAAGTCGATCAGCTTGATGTTGTCCCGGCTGTCGACCATGATGTTCTCGGGCTTGAGGTCGCGGTGCACGACTCCATTTCGATGAATGTAGTCCAGCGCATCGCAGATCGCGATCGTGATGTGCACGGCCCGTTCCGGGGGGAAAGGAGTCTGTTCCCGCAGGATCTGACGGAGCAGGCGGCCTTCGACCCACTCCATCACCATGTAGACGCCGCTGCGGAAATCGTCCGCGAGGACCTTCATAACGCCCGGATGCTCAAGTGCCTGGCCGATCTCTCCCTCACGTTTGAAGCGATCAAAAAGAACCGGGTCCGCTTCCATTTCCGGGTGTGGGATTTTAATCGCGACCTGCCGGCCGGTTCGCATGTCCGTGGCCCTGAAGATCGAAGCCATGCCACTGCGCGACACCAGCTCTTCAATCCGATAGTGATCGAGTTGTTCGCCGGAATGCAGTGACATGAGCAGGCCCGATGCGATCGTTTTCCTCAAAACATTGTGACATGTTATGTGCATGGAAGCTCGCGGCATGCTTCGATCGGAGTTATTGGTAAGCTGAATTCATAGGGGCGTGCGCAACGGACGTGCGATATATAAGCGATCAGGGTAAGTTATGTTTATTATCCGAGTTCCGTGTAAAGTTCAAATGTTGCGAGCGGCTCCAGCGAACTAATATAATTATCGAAAGAGTAATTCGCGCCAGGGGGCCCCGCATTGGGGACGCTATTTTCGACAGCAGGGGGGCTGAGTCCTGACTTAGTGTGCCTACAGCATCACCGGAGCCGCGATTTCATCGTTTCGAGTGAGGTGATCAATGCCGGATCCAGCCGCTCTATCCGAGGCCAGGCGTAAGCTGTTGGAACAGTACATTCAGGCCGGCGCAGGTGCATCGGAGGCGGACAGGATCCCACGGCGCCAGTCAGACGCACCCGCGCCGCTCTCCGCGGCTCAGCAGCAGGTCTGGGTTCACGCGCAACTCGCTCCCGACCTCCCGATCTATAACGAGCCCATGACCGTACACCGGCGCGGGCCGCTGGACCAGGGAGTATTGGAGCGGAGCATAGTCGAGATCCTACGCCGGCATGAGATGTGGCGGTCGACGTTCGACGTTGTGGACGGCCAGCCGGTACAGGTCGTGCAACCCCCTCCCGCAAGCCTGGCGCTGCCCTTCATCGATCTCCGCGGCGTTCCCGAAGGCGAGCGGGAGGCACAGGCATCGCTCGCGGCTTCACGCGAAGCGCGCCTGCCGTTCGATCTCCGCAAGGGCCCGATCTGGCGAGCCACGTTGATGCGGCTGGGCGAGGAAGACTACCGGCTGTACCTGACGATACACCAGATCATCCTCGACGGTATTACCGCTAATCACGTATTCCTTCCGGAACTGATCGCGCTCTACGATGCATTTTCCCAGGGCAAGCCCTCTCCTCTTCCCGAATTGCCCGTACAGTACAGCGATTTCGCGTGCTGGGAGCGCGAGCGGCTCGGCCCAGAGGCGCTTGAGAAGCAGCTTGGCTACTGGAAGGAACGACTGGGTGACGGCCTTTCAGCGCTGCGGTGGCCGTCCGACCGGGTGCGGCCAGCGGTGCAGACTTACCGTGGCGAGATGCAGCCCCTCATGATACCGGGGGAACTCGTACGGAAGTTGAAAGCGTTCAGCCAGGGCGAAGGAGCGACGCTGTTCATTTGTATGGTCGCGGGCCTGGCTGCGCTCCTCCACCGCTACACGGGGCAGGACGACATCGCAATCGGCACGCTGTCAGCAAACCGGAAGCGGGCTGAGATCGAGAAGCTGCTGGGTTACTTCCTGAACCCACTGGTGCTGCGGATCGACGTGTCGGGGAACCCTTCATTCCGCGAGCTGCTCGGCCGGGTGCGGGAAGTGGTATTCGGCGCGCTTGCTCACGACGGCGTTCCGTTCCAGCGTCTGGTCAAGGAGCTGCAATCGGAGCGGGACCTCAGCCGCAATCCGCTTTTTCAGATCATGATTTCGCTCGAGCCTTCCCTGCCCGCACTTGCGCCGGGTTGGGATCTTGCCGAGGCGGACGTATCGAGCGGCGCATCCAAGCTGGACCTGTACATCGATCTCGATGAACGACCGGACGGAATCATCGGACCGATCACGTACAACCCCGATCTGTTCGATGCCGCGACGATCACGCGCATGGTCGCGCATTGGCAGACTCTGCTCGAAGGAGCCGTGGCGGACCCCGACAGCCGGGTTGCGACGCTGCCGGTGTTGACCGGCGCTGAACGCAATGAGCTGCTTGTCAAATCGAATGAGACACGGAGGTCCTATCCCGCGGCTCCCGTCCACCGGCTGTTTGAAGAGCAGGTCCGGCGTAGGCCCGGCGCGGTGGCGGTGGTATTCGAGAAGACGCGGCTGACCTACGGCGAGCTGAACCGCCGCGCCAATCAGGTCGCTCATCATCTCCAATCGCTCGGCGTTGGTCCGGAGGTAATGGCCGGGATCTCGATGGAGCGGGGTCCGGACATGATCGTGGCGCTCCTGGGCATCTTGAAAGCCGGGGGCGCATACGTTCCGCTCGATCCGGCCTATCCGGACGAGCGCCTCGCATTCATGCTCAAAGACGCCGCACCTCGCGTGCTGCTGACCGAGAAGCATCTCAAGTACCGGCTGCCGGCCTGCGACACGCGGGTGGTCTGCCTGGACAGCGACTGGAAGCTGATCGGCCGCGAGCGCCAGGACGACCCTGTAAGCGAGGCGAAGCCGGAAAATCTCGCCTACATGATTTACACGTCGGGTTCGACCGGCCAGCCTAAAGGCGTTCAGATCGAGCACCGCAGCCTGGTGAACTTCCTCAACTCAATGCTGAAGGAACCGGGCATGGAGAGCGGCGACACTCTGCTGGCGGTTACCACGCTGTCTTTCGACATCTCGGGGCTGGAGATCTATCTCCCGCTGATCGCGGGCGCCAAGGTCGTGCTAGCTCGCCGTGAGACGGCACAGGACGGGAGAGCGCTCCTGCGATTGCTCGAAGAGAGCCGGGCTACCGTGATGCAAGCGACGCCCGCCACATGGCGCATGCTGGTCGAGACCGGATGGCGGGGCGCGACCCGTTTGAAGGTGCTCTGCGGAGGCGAAGCCCTTCCGGAGAACCTGGCCGCGGATCTCAGGGAGCGCAGCGATTCGGTCTGGAATATGTACGGGCCGACCGAGACCACGATCTGGTCCTCCATATACCGGCTGCGCCCCGGCGACAAGAAGGCGGGCGTGCTTGGACCACCAATCGCGAACACCGAGTTCTACGTTCTCGACCGGAACGGCCAGCCGGTCCCGGCCGGTATCGAAGGAGAGCTATACATCGGCGGCGAAGGCGTCGCACGCGGGTACTACGAACGGCCGGAGTTGACGGCAGCAAAGTTCGTCCCGAACCCGTTCAGTGGGAAGCAAGGCGCCCGGCTTTATCGCACGGGCGACCTGATGCGCCGGTTGCCCGGCGGCACGCTCGAATTCCTCGGCAGGATCGATCTCCAGGTTAAGGTTCGCGGTTACCGGATCGAGCTGGGCGAGATCGAGGCCGAACTGGGGCAGTACCCCGGGGTGAAGGCCGCGGTCGCAGTAACGCGCCCGGACGCTCAGGGGGATCAGTCGCTCGTTGCTTACGCGATTCCGGCCGAGGGCACCGCACTTACGTCCGCCGTCCTGCGGAACCACTTGCGAACGAAGCTGCCCGAATACATGGTCCCGGGGAGATTCGTTTTCCTCGCAGAATTTCCGGCCTTGCCCAACGGGAAACTGAATCGTGCGGCACTGCCCGCTCCCGATGCCCTGGAGACGGTAAGGCAGGAGACTCATGTTCCGCCGAGGAACGCGATCGAGCTGAAACTTGCATCGGTTTGGGAATCGGTTCTAAAGACGGAACCGATTGGGGTGACGGACGATTTCTTCGAGCGCGGCGGACACTCTCTGCTTGCAGCAAACCTGCTGGTTCGCATCGAGAAGGCGTTCGGGGCGACTTTATCGATTGCCGCGCTGTTTCAGGCGCCCACGATCGAGAAAATGGCTGAACTGCTGCGCGCGCCCGGGATCACGGGGCCGCCTGTCGAGATCGTCCCGATCCAGCCGCTCGGCTCCAGGCCGCCGGTGTTCTGCGTCTCGATCGGAGCGGGACCGATGTTCCGGGCCCTGGCCCAGCGGCTCCGGACGGATCAGCCCTTTCTTGGCCTGGATTTGCGCCCGTCCGTTATCGCCGACTTACCTACTCCTTACCGGCTGGAGGACATCGCACGGCACCTCGTAAAAGCCATCCGGGAATACGAGCCCGAAGGTCCTTACTTCCTCGCGGGCCATTGCATCAATGCACTCATCGCATACGAGATGGCGCGGCAACTGAAAGCCGAGGGAGCGCGGGTGGCCCAGTTAGTGATGTTCCACGCCCAGAACCCCGCGCCGCGAGCCGATTACTCCAGCGGAAGCCAGATTGAAGAACTCGCACGCAGGTTCAGTTTTCGCCAGCTTCGCCGCCATTCTGTGACGCTGCGCCAGATGGAGCTGAGAGAGACGTCACTTTACGTCGGGGCGCGGCTGCGCGACTTTTTCCTCGACTTGCAGAGCCTGGTATGGCGCGTTTCAATTCCGCTTCGGTTGCGTTTGGGGCACGGCCGCCTGGGAAGCGTACGCGAAATACTCTGGGCCGCTGCCAGGACCTACGTGCCCGGGCCCTATTCGGGGGGCGTAGCTCTGTTTCGCAGCACCGAACGCCGAGCCGAGGCTTTCGAGGATTTCCATGCGGGCTGGAGGGAAGTGGTGTCTGGGCCGGTTGACGTCTACGAGATTCCTGGTAAGTACTGGGCAATTTACTCCGAACCGGCAGTTAGTATCACTGCGGAACGAATGAGTAAGTGCCTCCTGACGGCACATAGGGAGGGAGATTGTGCATGGCAAGCAAAAGTCAGCAGTTGAACGCGACGGGACAGCCATATCCCGAGGACGCCTGCGTCGCGCAACTCGTAGGCGAGCAGGCGGAGGCAACGCCGGACGCGCTGGCGGTGGAGGCCGGCACCGAGTCGTTGACTTACCGCGAACTCGACACTCGCGCAAATGAACTGGCGCGGCATCTGCGCAGCCTGGGCGTTGGAGCGGACGTCCTCGCCGGCTTGTGCGTGGGGCGGTCCGCGGCAATGGTAGTGGGTGCGCTCGGGATCCTGAAGGCGGGCGGCGCCTACGTTCCGCTCGATCCGTCATATCCGCCGGAGCGGTTGTCTTTCATGCTGGCGGATTCCGGCGCGAAGGTAGTTGTGACACAGGGCTGCATCGCGGATAGACTCCCCGCGGGGCCCTGGAAAGTGGTTGGAGTGGATGCCCGGGATTGTGAAACGGAGCCGTACTCCGCGGAGACCAGCGGCACCGGCCTCGCGTACGTAATATACACCTCGGGTTCGACCGGGCAGCCCAAAGGCGTCGAGATCACGAATCGCAGCCTCATGAACCTGGTCTTCTGGCACCGGGATGCATTTCAGGTAAGCGGGCGCGACCGGGCAACACAACTGGCGAGTCCAGGTTTCGACGCGGCAGTGTGGGAATTGTGGCCCTATCTCACGGCGGGCGCTAGCATCCATATTCCCGATGAGGCCACCCGCGTCTCGCCGGAGCGTCTGCGCGACTGGCTCGTGGCCCGGCGCATCACCATCAGCTTTCTGCCGACGCCCCTCGCGGAGCGCGCGCTGAAGCTGGAGTGGCCGCCGGAAACATCGCTTCGCTATTTGCTGACCGGAGGCGACACTTTGCATCATTATCCGTCGCCCAACCTGCCCTTCAAGGTGGTCAATAATTACGGACCCACAGAGTGCACCGTCGTCGCGACATCCTGCGTCGTGCCGCCCAGGGAGGATTCGGATAGCCTGCCACCGATCGGGCGCGCGATCGCCAATACAGAAGTCTATATCCTGGACGAGCATCTGCGGCGGGTTCCAGCCGGCGAGGCGGGGGAAATCTACATCGGAGGAGATGGTCTTGCGCGGGGTTACCTGAACCGTCCGGAGTTGACCGCCGAAAGATTCGTCCCGAACCCTTTCAACGCCGGGCAGCAAGCCCGCTTATACAGAACCGGCGATCTCGCGCGATACCTGCCGGACGGGCAAATCGCCTTCCTCGGACGCTCGGATGACCAGGTGAAGATTCGCGGCAACCGTGTCGAGTTGAGTGAAATCGCCGGCGTGCTGGAGAGACATCCGTCGGTCCAATCGAGCGCTGTCGTCGCGTCCGGGGATCGCGGAGGCGAAAAGCGGCTTATCGCATACGTCGTCGCGGCGCCGGAGCATTCGCCGGACGCAGCAGGCCTCCAGGAGCTCCTGCGCCAGCGCCTGCCCGAGTACATGATGCCGTCGGCGTTCGTGCTCGTCGATTCGCTGCCCATGACGCCGAACGGTAAGGTGAACCCCGCGGCACTGCCGCCTCCCACCGAAGAGAACACACTGCGAAGCGATGCTTTTGTCGCGCCGCGGAACCCGCTCGAGGAGCGCCTGGGAGCCATCGTGGCCACCCTGCTGGGGCTGGAACGCGTGAGCGTCAACGGCAACTTCTTCCTGCTTGGCGGGCACTCGCTGCTGGGGACGCAGCTGATCGCCCGGATCTCAGATACTTTCGGGGTGGATCTGCCCCTGCGAACGCTGTTCGAATCGCCGACGGTGGCGCAGTTGTCGGCTGAAATCGAAAAGCTCATCGTGGCGAAAATTCAAGCGATGCCGGACGACAAAGTGCAGGAGATGTTGAACCGCGGACCGGCAACGGAAAAGGCGGGATCGCTATGACGGGACACTCAACGAGCTTCGTGAAGCCGGAAAACTCCGGCTCGGTCCTCAGTCTCTACCATTTGTTGGATCCCGAAGTGCTGGCCAACCCTTATCCCTTGTATCACCGGCTGCGGACTGAGGCGCCCGTACACTGGGATCCCTTCCTACACGCGTGGGTGGTCACACGCTATGCGGATGTGGTGACGGTGCTGCTCCGGTTTTCCGCCGAGCGCACACCCACACCAGAGCAACTGGGTGCGATGGGACTGTCATCGCTCGCGCCGGCAGCGGCGGTGATGGTAAAGCAGATGCTGTTTCTCGACCCGCCGGCGCATACCCGCGTGCGCAGCCTGGCTGCTCGCGCCTTCACTCCGGACCGTGTCAAGGTGCTGCGCGATCACATTCAGGGAATTGTCGATCGCCTTCTGGATCGAGTGAAGCCCAAGGGGCGAATGGAAGTGGTGGCGGATCTGGCGGCGCCTCTTCCCGCCATTGTGACGGCCGAGATGCTGGGGGTGCCGGCGTCGGACCATGAGCAGTTGAAGGTATGGTCCGCGGATTTCGCGGAAATGCTCGGCAACTTTCAGCACAATCCGGACCGCGCGCCTCGCGCGCTGCGGAGTCTGGAGGAGATGCTCGCCTATTTCCGGGAGGCGATCCGGTCGCTCCGGAAGCGCCCCAACGAGGGACTCATCTGCGCGCTGATGAACGCCGAGTGTGACGGGGACCGGCTTACAGACGAAGAGGTGATCGCGAACACCATCATAACCATGGTTGGCGGCCAGGAGACCACGACGAACCTTATCGGAAACGGGCTGCTGGCGCTGCTTCGCAATCCCGAGGAACTTGAGAGGCTGCGGGCGGACCTTTCACTCATTCCGTCGGCCGTCGAGGAACTGTTGCGTTACGAGAGCCCGACTCAGCACACGGCGCGAGTCGCTCCGGAAGACACGGAGATTGGCGGGCAGCGTATCCGCAAGCGCGAGGGGGTGATCGCAGTCATGGCGGCGGGCAACCGCGATCCGGAGCGCTTTCCCGATCCCGACCGGCTGGATATTACGCGGCCGGACAATCGCCACCTGTCGTTCGGTTGGGGCGGACACTTCTGTTTCGGCGCTCCACTGGCGCGCATTGAGGGCCAGCTGGCGTTTGAGGCGGTCCTCCGGCGCTTTCCCAATCTGAAGCTCGAGCCCGGGCCGCTGGTCTGGCGCGAGAACCTGGCGTTGCGCGGCCTGAAGGCGTTGAACGTGACGTTCTGAAAGCGACGAGTGGAGCCGATGTACTTCTGACCGCACACGTCAACCAGGACGGTGCAGCTCCAACCATTCCAGAACTTTCGCCTGGAACTCGCGCGGCGCGTGCGCCCAAGCGGCGGTATGCTCTGCCCCCGGAACCAGCCAAAGCGAAACGCTTGGTCCGGCGGTCGCGATCGCAATTGAGTGCGCAGCCGGGATGTTCGTGTCGGCAGAGCCGTGGATCAGCAGTGTCGGTGTCGTCAATCGTGCAGCCGCCGTCACAGGCGACACCTCGCGCAAGTCAAACCCGTACCGAACTCGGGCGTAGAAGAACCCACTCGGCACGACAATTGTCGCGAGCATCCGCCGGATCAGTCTGGGACCTCGAAGCGCCTGCACGATTCGCTCTTCCGCCATAGTCCTGAGGTCGGCAAACGGACACTCGGCGACGATTGCATCGAAAACCGGCCGCTCGGCGGCGGCCTGGATCAGAATCGCTGCCCCCATGGACTCGCCTAAGCCATACAGTGCATTACAACCGCTGTCACGCAGCCAAGCGGCCCAGCGAAGGATATCTCCCCGCTCGAAAAGACCGTAAGTGACGAGTTCACCTCCGCTCGCACCGTGTCCACGGCTGTCGACCGCCAATACCGAATATCCGGCGGCAGTGAACATCTGAGCGAATCCGAGAGTGCCGCCGCGCGAATCGGCCACGCCGTGCAAGATCAGCACACACCCGCGACCCGGGCTCGGGGGCGACAGAAAGGTCGCCCTGAGGCGAATACCATCTGCCGCAGGTATCTCGACATCGTGCCCGGACGTCACGCCCGCTGCGTGCAGACCGGGCGACGCCGCTATAGGAACCCTGGGGACGTGCAAGGCGCCTTCGCAGAGCAACGCTCCCGCAATCAGCCAAGCGATGGCGAGGAGGACAACGGCAATCAGTGCGAGGCGCCGCATACTTGTTTATACGGCGGGAAGTGCTGATCAGTTCTGCCGCGGAATCAGGGTAGTCCGAACGTGAATCCCGGTCGAAGGCAAGCAGCAATCTTAGCCCAGACGCGCTGCGGAACTAAAATGGTTTGGGATGGAACGCAGTCGAATCAGCCTTGTCAGGCCGGTCTCGCGCATGGCCGCCGCGATGGGGATCATCGGCGCGATCACCGCGTGGTACTACGGTGTGGCTTCCGTAAACGCGACCACGGTTGCGCTCACGCTTCTGCTGGGCATCCTTGCCATCGCGACGGTTTGGGGACTGGCTGAGGCCATCGCGGCGTCGATCGCCGCAATGTTGTGCTTCAACTACTTCTTCCTGCCGCCGATAGGCACTTACACCATCGCCGATCCGCAAAACTGGGTTGCCCTGTTCACGTTCCTGGTGGTCTCGGTAGTCGCAAGCCAACTATCGGCGCGTGCTAAGCGCCGGGCTATCGAGGCCACGCACCGGCAGCACGAGATGGAGCGATTGTACGCGCTCAGCCGCAACCTGATGCTCAGCCCAGACCAGCCGGCCGGCGCTCGCATCTCATATCAGATCGCGCTCATTTTCGACGCGCCCGCGGTCGCGTTTTACGACCGCGCAGAGGACAAAGTTCATCGCGCGGGAATCCAGGAAGTTCCGTTGACGGATGAACGGCTCCGCGACGCCGCCGTGCAGGGCACGGCCTTGCGCGACCCGGCCACAGACCTTACGGTGCTTCCCATCAGCCTGGGCGGGCCACCGATCGGAAGCCTAGCCATCATGGGCGGCGGTATATCCGACACGGCCCTGCACTCCATTTCGAATCTGGCGGCGATAGAAGTCGAGCGCGGACGTTCGCAGCGGGCGGCGGCGCGGGCCGAGGCTGCACGCCAGAACGACGAACTGAAGGCGCTCTTGCTCGATGCGCTCGCCCATGATTTCAAGACCCCGCTGACATCGATCAAAGCGGCGGTCACCTCGCTGCTGGCGGATGCCAACGGCGCGCAGCGGGAGTTGCTGACGGTGGCCGATGAAGAGACGGATCACCTCACGAACATGGTCACCGAAGCCGTACAGACTGCACGCATTGAAGCCGGCAACGTGCGCCTTGAGAAATCCGTACGACCGGTGCGGCAACTCGTGAACCTGGCACTGAGGAAACTTGCAAGGTCGCTCGAAGGGCGGCCCGTGCAGGTCGATATCCCCGGTGACGTGCCGCTCGTGCAGGCCGACCCCGACTTGGCCGCGCTGGCCATCCGCCAGTTGGTGGATAATGCGCTGAAGTACTCTCCCCCGGGTTCTCCCATTACCGTGAGGGCACGCCCGCAGGGCGAGACGGTGGTAATCAGCGTGGCGGATCGTGGGCCGGGAATACCGGAGACTGAGCAATCCCGCATATTCGAGCGGTTCTACCGCGGACTGCAAGGGGGCGGCACGATTCCCGGAACGGGCATGGGCCTGCCGATCGCGCGCGAAATCGTCAAAGCGCACGGCGGGCGTATCTGGATCGAGGAGCGAAGCGGCGGCGGATCGGAGTTTTTCATCGCGCTGCCCGGCGCGAGTGAACAGGCCGGCGTATGACTAACGCGAAAATCCTGGTGGTGGACGACGATCCGCAGATCCGGCGTGTGATGCGGACCACGCTGAGCGCGCAAGGTTACGTCGTCGCCGACGCGCGGAGCGGCGAGGAAGCACTGGAGAAGCTTCGAGGCGATCGGCACGACGTAGTTCTCCTCGACCTCAATATGCCGGGCATGGGCGGCCTGGCCGCCTGTCGCGCCATACGCGCGGGGGGCGACGTTCCCATCATCGTGCTTAGTGTTCGGAACACGGAAAAGGATAAGGTCGAAGCGCTCGACGCCGGTGCGGACGATTTCGTCACGAAACCGTTCGGAATGCAGGAACTGCTCGCGCGCATTCGCGCGGCATTGCGCCGGGCGCCGCTCGCGCCCGATAACGTGCCCCAGACTCTTTCCTTCGAGGGCGTCGAGATCAACCTGGCCGCCCGCCGCGTAGCCGTCCATGGCAAGGAAGTCCGGCTCACTCCGAAGGAGTTTGACTTACTCCAGTATCTGGTTACGAATCCGGGAGTGCCCATCCCGCACGGGAGACTCCTGCAAGCGGTCTGGGGACCGGATTACGGCGACGAAGTCGAGTATCTGCGCGTGTTCGTCAACCAACTGCGCAAGAAGATCGAGCCGGAGCCGGGGCGGCCGCGATACATCGTGACCGAGCCTTGGGTGGGATACAGCTTCCGCATACCTTCATGAAATCCTGACGGATTCCTTATGACTTCTTTATGCCCTCCGGGCTACCGTAGGGTAGGTGAAGAATGTGACTGGCTATCGCCTTCCACTGAACTCGCTAGATGTGGCGGCGCCCCGGACAGCGTTTGAGATCACCGTGGTCGCAGCGACGCCGCAGGAGGCCGGGGCTGTTCTTACGGCGGCAGAACGGCTGTGGCGCGGCCTGAACGCCAGAGTGACTGTGCTGCTGCCCGTGGTCGTGCAGTTCCCCGCTCCGCTCACGGAGCCACCCGTCCCGCCGAGCTTCCTCGAGCAACAACTGGGGGCTGCGGTCGCCGGACACAAAGCCGCGCGAATTGAAGGGACGGTCCTGTTGTGCCGTGACGTAGCCGAAGCGGTGCGCGGTTCGCTGAAGCCGCACTCGTTCGTCATTGTCGGCGGACGGAAATGGCGGTTCCCGATTGCCGGGGCATCTCTCGCCCGGGCGCTTGAGAAGGCGGGCCATTCGGTGGTGCTCGCGAGGTGAAGTATGCCCGACCTGTTCTACATTTCGATCGCTACTGTGTTCTTCGCGGCCTGTTGGGTCTTCACAAAGGCCTGCGACCGCTTGTAGGAGGCGCTTTGGAGTACTCAATTGCGGCCGTCGTTGCGGTGTTACTGTTCGGCTATCTGATAGTCGCGTTGTTACGTCCGGAAAGGTTCTGAGGAGGCTCAAGTTGACTCCTGCCGCAGTTCTTCAGATTGCTGTCTATTTCTTGCTGCTTCTGGCCATAACGAAACCGCTGGGCGCGTTTATGGCAGCCGTGTTCGAGGGAAGGCGAACCTTCCTCCACTCGGTTTTGCGTCCCGTGGAAAGAGCGGTGTACAGATTGGCCGGCATCCGGGAGGAAGGGGAGCAGCGCTGGACGGAATACGCCGCCTCGCTGCTCGCGTTCAGCCTGGTCGGATTCCTGTTCCTCTACGCGCTGCAACGCCTTCAGGGATTCCTGCCGTTGAATCCGCAGGCCGCCAAGCCGCTTGCTCCCGATCTCGCCTTCAACACCGGCGTCAGTTTCGTAACGAACACCAACTGGCAGGCGTATTCGGGCGAGACCACGCTCGGGTACTTTGTGCAAATGGCCGGGCTCGCGGTGCAGAACTTTGTCTCCGCGGCGGCCGGCATCGCTGTCGCGATCGCCGTCATCCGCGGTTTCGCGCGCCAGCAGGCAAGGCGCATCGGTAATTTCTGGGTGGATTTGACCAGGGCGACGCTCTACGTCCTTCTTCCTCTCTCGATTGTCGCTGCGCTATTCCTCTGCTCTCAGGGCGTGGTTCAGAATTTCAAGCCAACCGTCCAGGCACGGACACTCGAAGGCGCAACGCAGGCGATCCCGCAAGGGCCGGTGGCATCCCAAGAGGCAATCAAGGAATTCGGGACGAACGGCGGGGGATTCTTCAATGCGAACTCGTCACACCCGTTCGAGAACCCGACCCCTTTGACGAACTTCGTTGAATTGCTGCTGATTCTGTCGATCCCGGCCGGGTTGACCTACACGTTCGGCAAAATGGCCGGCGACACGCGGCAGGGTTGGGCGATTTTCGCGGCTATGAGCGTGCTGCTGCTCTCGGGCATTGCTGTTTCGACCTGGGCCGAGCAGCGGGGCAATCCGGACCTCGCACGCCTGGGCGTAGAGACGGCCGCCACAATGAATCAGCCGGGCGGGAACATGGAAGGCAAAGAGGTGCGGTTCGGGATTTCCGCATCGGCTCTGTTCGCCACGGTTACGACGGCGACGAGCTGCGGCGCAGTCAACTCCATGCACGACAGCTACACTCCGCTAGGAGGCCTGGTTCCGCTGTTCAACATCGAAACGGGTGAGGTGGTCTTCGGCGGAACGGGCTCGGGCCTGTATGGAATGCTGCTGTTCGCCATCCTGGCCGTGTTCATCGCCGGACTGATGGTAGGCCGGACACCCGAATACCTCGGCAAGAAAATCGAGCAGAAGGAAGTCAAGATGGCGATGCTGGCGCTGATCGCGACCTCGGCGGCAATTCTGATCTTTACTGCATTGAGCTCGGCAGTCAACTTCAAGCAGGGCGGATACTGGAACGCGCCCGGTCCGGCGGTCGCCAACACCACCAATCCCGGGCCGCACGGGTTCAGCCAGATACTGTACGCGTACTCGAGCGGCGCCGGCAACAACGGCAGCGCTTTTGCCGGATTGAACGCGAACACGCCCTGGTACAACCTGACTATAGGCCTGGCGATGCTGGCCGGGAGATTCCTGTTCATGATTCCGATGCTCGCCGCCGCCGGCAGCCTGGCGGCAAAACGGCGAACGCCGCCGTCCGCCGGTACGTTTCCGACGCACGGCGCCCTATTCGTTGGTTTGCTTGTGGGGACGGTTCTGATCGTCGGCGCGCTGACGTTCTTCCCCGCCCTGGCGCTTGGCCCGATTGTGGAACATTTCCTGCTGTGGGGTTAGCACATGACTACTTCCATCGTGAAACCGCCGGCAACAGACGACGCTGCGCTGCTCCCGAAGAAGCTTGCGCACTCACGGCCGCTGCTTGACCGGGCAATCCTCGGCCGGGCGTTGAAAGATTGCGTTCTCAAGCTCAACCCTGTCTCACTGATGAAGAACCCGGTGATCTTCGTGGTCGAGGTTGGGGCGGTGCTGACCACGGGGCTCCTCTTCAGCGACATCGCAAAGGGCGCGGCCGGGGTTGGCTTCACGCTGCAGATCGCGCTCTGGCTGTGGTTTACCGTTCTGTTTGCCAACTTCGCCGAGGCCATGGCAGAGGCTCGCGGCAAAGCGCAGGCGGACGCGCTGAGAAAGACCAAGACCGATTCGGTCGCCAAAAAAACGCTTGGGAACGGAGACCTCGAAATGGTCCCCGCATCGAAGCTTCGTGCCGGCGACAAGGTATTCTGCGAGACTGGCGACACCATCCCCGGCGATGGCGAGGTGATCGAAGGCATTGCGACGGTGGACGAATCGGTCATCACGGGGGAAAGCGCTCCGGTCATCCGGGAATCCGGCGGCGATCGCAGCGCGGTCACGGGGGGAACCAAGGTGCTCTCGGATCGCATCACGGTCCGCATCACGTCCAACCCCGGCGAGACCTTTCTCGATCGCATGATCGCGCTCGTGGAAGGAGCCGAGCGGCAGAAGACGCCGAACGAAATCGCGCTCAACATCCTGATCGCGGGGTTGACCCTTATCTTCCTGCTCGCGGTCGGGACGCTGGCCCCGTTTTCCGCCTATAGTGTTGCGTCCGCACGGGTCGGCCAGATGCCGAGCGTATCCGTGCTGGTGTCGCTGCTGGTCTGCCTGATACCCACGACTATCGGCGGCCTGCTTTCCGCGATCGGAATCGCGGGCATGGATCGCGTGATGCAGCACAATGTTCTCGCGATGAGCGGCAGGGCTGTAGAGGCGGCAGGCGACGTGAATTCTCTGCTGCTCGACAAGACCGGAACGATTACGCTGGGCAACCGTCAGGCCGTTGAGTTCGTCCCGATACAGGGGGTGAGCGCTTCCGAACTCGCCGATGCCGCGCAGTTAGCGAGTCTTGCGGACGAGACGCCCGAGGGCCGGTCGGTCGTCGTACTGGCGAAAGAGAAGCACAAGCTGCGAGGCCGGGCTGTGCGCGAGCACGAGGCTACCTTCATCCCCTTTTCCGCCTACACGAAGATGAGCGGTGTGGATATGGACGGCCACCGGCTGCGCAAAGGCGCGACCGAAGCAATCATGCAGTTCGTGCGCGAGCAGCGCGGCTCCGTGCCGGACGGCTTCAAAGAGATTTCGGACCGCATCGCGCGCGGCGGCGGCACGCCGCTCGCCGTAGCGGACGGGGGGCGGCTGCTCGGAATCGTCCATCTGAAGGACGTGGTGAAGGGCGGAATGAAGGAGCGCATCGCGCAACTCCGCGCCATGGGGATACGGTCCGTGATGGTGACAGGCGACAATCCCCTCACCGCAGCCGCGATCGCGGGCGAGGCCGGGGTCGACGATTTTCTGGCGCAGGCTACGCCCAAGGACAAACTCGAATACATCCGCAAAGAGCAGGCCGCCGGGCGGCTTGTGGCGATGACCGGGGACGGCACCAACGACGCTCCGGCGCTGGCACAGGCCGACGTCGGACTTGCCATGAACACCGGAACCATGGCCGCCAAGGAGGCCGGCAATATGGTGGACCTCGACAGCAATCCGACCAAGCTGATCGAGGTGGTCGCGATAGGCAAGCAGTTGTTGATCACACGAGGCGCGCTCACCACCTTCTCGATCGCGAACGATGTTGCGAAGTATTTCGCCATCATCCCGGCGATGTTCATGGGAACGTATCCGGCGCTGGCCCACCTGAACGTCATGGGTCTGCACAGCCCGCAGAGCGCCATTCTGGCGGCGGTGATTTTCAACGCGCTCATCATCATCGCCCTGGTGCCGCTGGCGTTGCGCGGGGTGAAATACCGGCCGCAGGGGGCGGCAGCGATGCTCCGGCGCAACCTGCTGGTCTATGGTTTGGGCGGCCTGATTGCGCCGTTTCCGGGCATCTGGATTATCGACCGGCTGCTCTTGCTTGCCGGACTGGCATAGGAGGAAGAACGGCGATGTGGCGAAATATCCGTCCAGCTTTCCTGATGATGGTCATCCTCACGGTCCTGACCGGGTTCGCCTACCCAGGTCTTGTGACGGCTCTCTGTCACGTTCTGTTTCCCGGGCAGTCACAGGGGAGTCTGGTCGTCAGGAACGGAACAATAGTGGGTTCGGAACTCATCGGGCAGGATTTTACCCGGCCCGGGTACTTTCGCCCCCGTCCGTCCGCAGCGGGGAACGGCTACGATCCTTTAGCATCGGGCGGGTCCAACCTGGGGCCTAGTAACCCTAAGCTTGCTGAAACCGCCGGCCGGGCCGCAGAACGGTTCCGTGAACAGAACGGAACCCGTGGTCCCGTGCCCGCCGACGCGGTGACTTCATCCGCGAGCGGATTGGACCCCCATATCAGTCCCGCAACGGCCGAAGCTCAGGTAGACCGGGTGGCATCCGCCCGCAGGCTTTCCGATGAGCAGGTGCGCCGCGTGCTCGCCGAGAATTCCGAGGGCCGCACCTTCGGTTTCCTTGGAGAACCCAGGGTCAATGTTCTGAAGCTGAACCTGGCACTCGACCGGCAGTACGGAGCGCCGTAAACTCGACTTAGGCACCCATGGCAGACAGATCCGGCAGGCCCGATCCTGAGCGCCTTCTGGCGCAGGCGATGGCCGAGGAGCGCCAGGCCGGCCGCGAGCGGCTGAAGATCTTTCTCGGTTATGCGTCCGGCGTTGGAAAGTCATTCCGCATGCTGGACGAGGCTCGCCGCCGCCACGAACGCGGGCAGGATGTGGTTGTCGGCGCGGTGCAGCCGAAACGTTCCCCTGACATCGACGCCTTGCTGAACCAATTGGAGGTCATCCCGCCTAAACTCGTGAACGGGATGCCGACGATCGATGTCGAGCGCATCCTGCGCCGGAGACCCCGCGTCTGCGTTGTCGATGGCGTTGCCTACGACAACCCGCCGGGCAGCCGGCACGCCCATCGCTGGCAGGAGGTGGAGGAACTCGTTGACGACGGCATCACCGTTCTCGCATCGCTGAACCTTCAGTTCATCGAAGAGGAGAGGGAGAAGGTTGAGGCGATTACGTGCAAGCCTGTGGCGGCGACGGTACCCAAGTCCTTCCTTTATGGCGCCAGCGAGATCGTGGTTGTCGATGTTCCGTCCGAGATGGCGCTCGAACGCAGTGCCGAAACCGGGGTATCCCCTGATGAAGTGCGCCGCCGTCTATCGGCGCTCCGCGAGATTGCGCTGCTTGTCACCGCGGACGTAGTAGACCGCCAGTTGGAAAGCCACCTTGAGGCGCGCGGCGTTGACCAGTTCTGGGGCACCCATGAGCGGATCCTGCTCTGCATCACTCCCCGGGCTAATGCCGCCGGAATGATAGCCGCCGGCAGGAACGCCGCCGAGCGGTTCCATGGCGACCTGCTCGCGGCCTACGTGGAACAGCCGGAGCTTTCGCCCGCGGACCAGGAGGCTCTCGCCGCGAACCTGGCTGCCGCGCGCAACGCAGGCGCCGAGGTGGTGGTTCTCGATGGAGACGATTTTGTCGAGAGCATCATCTCATACGCCCGCGCCCACCGGATCACGCAGATCTTCATCGGCCACAGTCTGCGAAGGAACTGGTGGAACCGCATCGCGGGCGGACCGATTGATCGTCTGATTCGGGCCGCGGAAGGGATGGATGTGCGAGTTTTTCCGCACTAGTGGAGATGACCGAGCAACCTGAGTCCTCCCGCGCCGGCCGGATGAAGTTATATCTGGGCTACGCCGCGGGAGTCGGGAAGACCTATCAGATGCTCGTGGATGCCCAGGAGTGCCGGCGCTCCGGCGCCGACCTTGTGGTCGGCTACTTCGAGTCACACGGCCGTAAAGACACGATTGCACGGACCGAGGGGCTGGAATTTGTTCCTCGCCGCCGCATCGAGTACCGGGGCAGCATCTTCGAGGAGATGGACGTCGACGCGATTCTGAGGCGTGACCCCAAAATCTGCCTCGTTGACGAATTGGCCCACACAAACGTGCCGGGTTCGAGCCATGTGAAGCGCTGGGAAGACGCGCTCGTGCTTGTCGATCACGGCATCGAGGTCTGGACCACCATGAATGTGCAGCACCTCGAGAGCCTCAATGACCAGATCTGGCAGATGACGGGCGTGCGGGTTCGCGAAACTGTCCCGGACTGGGTCGTGAAGCGGGCCGATGAAGTGGTGATGGTGGACGCGACGCCTCAGGCGCTCATCAATCGCCTGCTGCGCGGCGTCGTCTATTCGCCGGAGAAAGCCCGCAAGGCGCTCGACAACTTTTTCAAGGAATCGACGCTGGTTGCGCTCCGTGAGGTTGCTCTCCGGCAGACTGCGCACGAGGTCGAGATTCGCCAATCCCCGGCGGACATCGCGGAGTTGTACTCTGCGGGAACCTTCGAGCGGCAAGTTCGCCCGGCGGAGCGCATTCTCATCCACATTTCGGAGGTGTCCTCCGCGCCGATGCTGATCCGCCGCGCGCGCCGTATGGCGGACTATCTGGGCGCAGACTGCTTCGCGGTGTACGTTTCGCCATCCGAACCGCCACCCGAAATCGAACGGATCCTGAACTTCGCCCGCAACCTTCATATTGAGACTCGGGTTTTGCAGGGGACCGATCCGGTACAGGTATTGATCGACTTCGCGCGCCTGCACCGGATCACGCAGATATTCACGGCGCGCCCCAGCTATACTCGCTGGCAGTTGTTGCCGGGCGGCAATGTGATCCACCGGCTCGTACGGGAGGCGCCGGACATCGGAATCGTAATCGTCGCAGAGCGGCGGCGGACGCAGGCGCCCGTTGAGGGGAAGCAGGGCGACGCCCTCTGAGCAAACCTCCGCGCGTGGAGATACACTGGCTGACGAGAGAAACCAGAGAGGAAGGACATGGGCGACCACAACATCACGCGGCGCGGTTTCATGGAGCGGTCGATTGCCGGCATGGCCGGCCCGGTCGCGGTCAACGCAACGGCACAAATACCGGCTGGCAGCGGGAAGCCGGTCACCCTCGGGCTGGTCGGCGGAGGAATCCGCGGCCTCGAACTGATGCAGGAAGCGATGAAGGCCGGCGGAAGAATTGCGGTGGTCTGCGATCTCTACGACGGCCACCTGCGGCGCGCGCAGGAGATACAGCCGGATACGCCGGTCACGCGGGAGTATAAGGAAGTGATCGGCCGCAACGATCTGGATGCAATCATTGTCGCGACCTCGGACCACTGGCACGCACCCATCGCGACGGCGGCGATGCGCGCGGGCAAGCATGTCTACTGCGAGAAACCGATGACCCACACCATCCCCGAAGCGCTGGAGATGGTTCGCGTTTCGAAAGAGACCAGCCGCGCGGTTCAGGTTGGCAGCCAGAGCCTCAGCATGACCTCTACGCACAAAGGGAAGGCGTGGCTCGACAGCGGCGCGATCGGGACCGTCTTCATGGTGCAGTGCGAGATCTACCGCCCGAGCGCGATCGGCGCGTGGCGCTACCCGGTGCCGCCGGATGCATCGCCCAAGACGGTGGATTGGGAACGCTACCTGGGCAACGCTCCGAAGCGGCCATTCGACGCGCAGCGGTTCTTCCAGTTCCGGAACTGGTGGGATTACGGCACGGGCATCGCGGGCGACGAGTATGTACACCTGCTTTCGCGCGTCCACTACCTGATGGGCGTGCAATTCCCGCTCAGCGCCGTCTCTTACGGCGGGATTTACAAGTGGACCGGCGACCGGGACGTGCCCGACATCCACAACACGCTGTACGACTACGGTAAGTTCCAGGTGCAGGTGACCGCCAATCTGGTAACCAATTTTGCAGGCGGTGAGATCGTTCGCTTCATGGGTGACAAGGGCACGATTGAACTGACCGAGGTCTCGGCACGCCTGCTGCCGTATACCCCGATGGAGGATTACGCATATCCGCTCGAAGCCTGGCCGAAGGACCTGAAGGCGGCCTTCATCGCGCAGCACAAGGACGACCCGGTCGCCGACATAGGCACCGCAAAGCAGCAGGCCAAAAGGCCGGAAGAAAACTTCAAGCAGCAGGCCGAGGGTACGGAGGATCACTTCCGGAATTTCTTCGAGGCGATCCGCAACGGCAAGCAACCGGTTGAAAACGTCGATTTCGGCTGCGGCACGGCGGTGGCGTGCCACATGGCGAACATTTCCTACCGCGAGAAGAAGCGCATCTTATGGGACTCCGAGCGGCACAGAGTGACGCAAGCATGAGGAATTGACGACGCCGCAGGACGGCCATAAAATCAAAGTACCCGTGCCGTTCCTGCGGCCAATTCGCCGAGTTGCCGGTAATCCGCGGCTGCTGTTCGCCGTTGTTGCCGTAACCTTTGCTGTGGTGGCCGGATGCGCCATCGCGAGCGCACGCCAAGGCGAATTTCAGGCTGCATCCACGAACAGCTTCGCGACGCCATCAACACCCGTATTTCAGTCACTTGATTCAGCCAGCGCACCAAGACCCCTGTCGCCTCCGCACTCGTATTTGCCAGCCGGCCGCTCGCGCCTTTCTGCTGGCGAAGGTGAGCATTTTCGAACAGGCCTGCATCTGATCGAGCGGCATCGAGAGGTGCGGGAGTTCTCTCCGCTCCACCGCCGTCCTCCGCCGATAGTCTCCTAAGCACGCGCTCTTATCCCCGTTTTATCTAGCTCAACTTACTGCTTGGGAGAACTTTTATGAAACTGAGTAGCACTCGGATATTGACATGCATATTGTCAGCGGCGGCAACCATGGGACTTGCCGCATCGGGCGGCGCAACCCGTCCGCTTGAAAATGGTGTTTATGCTGTTCTCCGCGAAGGGCTCACGCGGGCAGCAGCCGAAGCAGGCAAGGCTCAGCATGCTGTTCTGGTTTACGACCAGAAGTACTCGGATGCGGACAAGGAAGAGCCGCCCAGGTATGTGTCGCTTGACACATCGTTTTTTGTACCCCTGATCCTGGCTGGCCCGCCGGATGCGCACAAAGACGATCGCGGCCGGACCTTACTCAATGTGACGCTTGCTCCGGAACACGTGAAGACCCTTGAGGAATTTACGCGCGCTCACCTCGAGGGCCGAGTCGCAATCGTCATCGGCGGGGACATCGTCACGATGCACAAGGTTCGGAGTGTGATCAGGGACGGCAAGGCCCAGATTACCCGCTGCGGCGACGATGCGTGCAAGACGCTGCTTCTGAAACTCGCGAAATAGAAGCGCGATAGTTGACGAGAGCCGCCGTCCTGAGGGCCGGCGGCCCTCGCTTTCAGGTTGGCGAAAATGAGACTATGGCTCGCCTAAGAATCGATAAGTGGCTCTGGGCCTCCCGGTTTTTCAAGTCGCGCTCACTCGCGGCGCGCGCGTGCGATCTCGGCAGGATTGAGTGCAATGGACTGAAGGTGAAGGCTTCCCACGAGGTCCGTATTGGGGATGTGCTGAAAGTAAAGAACGATGGGGGCGAGTTTCAGTTGGAGGTCCTGCTGCTCTCCGATATGCGCGGGCCGGCCGCCGTTGCGCAGACGCTTTACCTTGAAACACAGGAGAGCAGAGAGCTGCGGCAGAGGCTGGCGGAAGAGCGCAAAGCGATGCCGCCGGCTGAACGGCTCCGCGAAGGCAGGCCGTCGAAACGCGATCGCCGTGAACTCGACCGCCTCCGCGGCAGGCGGTGATGAGGGTCATGCCGCTACCGAGCCGCGACCGCAAGGGAGCGGTTTCGGCCCTGATCGGTGCATCCCCCGCTCGCCTCCGAATCGTCTGCGAACGACTCCAGCAGCTTCGCCAGGGCGTTGCCGTGCCGCAGCAGCCGCCGGCGGCGGTCGCTCAGGAATGCAAAACGGAACGGCGAATGGCGCTCGAGGGCGGCGATGTAGGACGGCGAGTAAAGATGGCCCGCGGAGCCCGCCGCTTCGATCAGCAGCCGGTACGCGTTTCTCTCGACAAGCGATTTGATCGTATCGGAGGCAGTCCCGAGCGGAGCTAGCAGACTGAAAACCTTCTCACCGAATTGGAAGACGCGGTTCATCACGAGATCAAGCGGGCCGCGGCGTGCGGCCTGGGAGAACAAAGTGAGGATGCCGTCCGCGGCGTCGCGCTCAACGTCCTGCGCATCGTCGCCCAGTTGCAGAAGCACGCCCCACGCGAAGGCAAATTTCGCTTCCGCCGGGGCGAGCGCGCCCGCGGCAAGGTATGCATCGGCAAGCACGGAGGCGCCACCCTTCTCGAACCCGATCTCCAGTACGTCGGGCGCGTCGCGGTCAGTTACGCGGTGCAGCAGGACGCTGCGCGCCTGGGCTCGCTGGATCGCGAGCAGGCTGTCGAACACCTCGGGATGGCGCGCCCTGTCGTACTGGCGCTCGATCAGGCCTACAAGCCTCCAGATAATCTCCTCGCGCGGCCCGCACGCCGCGGCGTCGCCGCCCGCCAGGCGCAAGGCGAACCGGGCGTTGAACGACGCCTTGGCGCGGCGTGAAACTTCCGGTGCGTCGAGGTAGTTGTCGGTGTACGGATAGAGCATGCTGTAGGCGAACACCGCCGGGGTGAGCTGCACTGGCAGACCCAGGATCGCCTGCACACCATTCGTGGTCCAGGCGTTTCGCGCGGCCTGGAAGATGTCTTCGCCGGTGACGCCGGGATCGAGGCTGCGCGCCGCCTGCGCCAGTTCCTTGGCCGTTCTCGTGAAACCGCCCGAGACCAGCAATTCCACTTCGGCCGCGCTGAAACCAAGCCCGTGCGCGGCGAAGCGCCGGAACGCCGCCGTGAGGCGCTCCTCGGCCGATGCCCTGTCGGCCCGCGATTTCGGGAGCCGCTTCAGTTGGGAGGAAACCGCGTCCAGGAAGCGGTCCATTTCCGCTTCGCGCGCGGACTGCTCCGCCTCCCGGTATGCCGGCCCGAGGCCGGGGGCGCGGGTTTCGCATTCGCGCCACCAGCGCGCCAGCTCATCCGTGAAACAAGGGACCATCTCGCCTCGCACCTGCCATAAATCTATACGCGCGATCCGCCCCGGAGTTCCACAAGTATTGATAAGCTATGTCCGACAGACGACCTATGCCCCACAAGAGCTCTAAGAACACTGAGACAACTCAAATCGCACTTGATCGGGGTTCGTACGTAAAGGAGCTTGCCCGCCTTCACATCGAACTCGTGAAGCTACAGGAATGGATCCGGCACGAAGGGCTGAAAGTAGTGGTGCTGTTCGAGGGCCGCGACGCGGCCGGAAAAGGCGGCGTGATCAAACGAATCACCGAGCCGCTGAATCCGCGCATCTGCCGCGTGGTGGCGCTGGGCACGCCGACCGAGCGGGAAAAGACGCAGTGGTATTTCCAGCGCTACGCCCCTCACCTGCCGGCGGCCGGGGAGATGGTGCTGTTCGACCGGAGTTGGTACAACCGCGCCGGAGTCGAGCGCGTGATGGGATTCTGCACGGAGGCGGAGTATATGGAGTTCATGCACTCCTGCCCGGAGTTCGAGCGGATGCTTATACGGTCCGGCATCATTCTTATCAAGTACTGGTTCTCGGTCAGCGACCAGGAGCAGGAGCGCAGGTTCCAGGACCGGATTAAAGACCCGACGAAGCGCTGGAAGCTGAGCCCGATGGATCTGGAATCCCGGCGCCTGTGGGTGGAGTACTCCAAGGCGAAGGACGAGATGTTCGCCTACACGGACATCAAGCAGTCGCCGTGGTACGTGGTGAATGCGGACGACAAGAATTGCGCGCGGCTGAACTGCATCCATCACCTGCTCTCGATGATTCCCTACCGGGACCTCACGCCGCCGCCGATCAAGCTCCCGAAGCGCGAAAAAGGCGATTACGTCCGCCCGCCGATCACGGACCAGACGTTCGTGCCCGAGGTGTACAAGCCGGCGTAGAAGGGCCAACGGAGGACCAGCGAGTTCGGTTCGCCAGCTAGCGAAGGAATGAGAAACCAACGTAGATCACGTTGTTGTCAACTCCGGGATTGAAACTCGTGGTCCCCGCATTGGAGATGTGCAGGAAGCGGTAGCCGAAGTTCAGTGCCCGCCGCGGCCCGATGAGCCAACGGATTCCACCTCCGAAATCGAACATGAAATTCAATCCGGTGGCGTTCGGCGCGTTTATGGGGATGGGCTCGGTGGAAGCGATGATTCCTCCCATGGTCTCGAAAAACGGACGAACGCGCCGCCTGCCAAACTCAACCGTAAAGCCGAGGGGCGCCGCGGCGAACCCATAGACCCAGTGCGCACCGGCGCGGTTTTGGGGGACTCTCAGGAGCGCGGCGGGCATCAGAACCGCGTTGTAGTAGACGGAGGCGGGCCCGGGTGTCCAGCAACGGTAGCCATAGCTGAATCCCGCGAGCACGAACTGGCGGTCCGGTGCGGAGCCCAGCACGGAAGGCGAGTCCGGCGAATAGCCCGCGAATAGCTGGAAGTCGTGCCGAGGTCCCTGAACCACGTCGGCACAGACACCGCTCTTGCCGGCAACGGGCAGCAGGAGAACCAATCCCAGGACGGCCCCACAGTGGCCGAGCCGCATATGACTGCATTATAGCGAGCGCGTGCGGCATTGACTGGAGGGCAGGGCTGGGGGCTATCATCTTCGTTTGATGACTCTCGGCAAATTGATGGTTGGCTTGGTGGCCGGAGGCGTCCTGATCGTGTTCGCTGTTGTCCCGCGCTTGTTTCAGGCACTCGCGGAAGGTGTGCGTGAAGGTTTGTGCAATTTCAAGGACTCGCTCGCGTCACCATTTCCGGGTCCACCGCGCGAGTGTCGGCAAATCCAAACACCCAGGTGGTGGCTTGCTGGACTGTGTGTGGCGCTGATGGCGGCGACCGTGCTCGCTTACATATGTCAGCAGCCCTTGTAGTTGAAAGCGTCTTCCGATTGTCTTTGAGGGCAGGAGGTGCGACATGCCATCCCGGGGAACGCGATGGAAGCGCGTCGCTGTTTGGACGTTGGCCGGCGCTCTGGCAATTGCCATCTCGCTATTCGCATTGAAAGGGGCGATCCGGCTTGCCGCGCGCGAGACCGGCGCCCATGCCGCCGCCCGCTTTGGGCGGCGACAACATCACCGGGTTGATCTCGCTGGTCGATTGCAGCCGGTGTGAGCTGCGCGAGCGCAACATGGCTTTATGGGCACTCGGAGAGTTGCACGACCGTCGCGCCTTGCCACCATCGCATTCCGGCGAAGCAGGCCCCAACCGGTGTTTTCCCCCGCCCCGAATGAAATCCCGGCTGTTTCCCCATGGCTTCGCTGATCTGCGCCGTCGCAGAGTACAATGACATGATGCGCTCTTATCGTTATTGCTGGTTAATCGCGTGCGTCGCTACGTTCTTTGCGTTCTCGCCGGCGCGAGGGCAGGACGAGCCTGCGAAGGACCACCCGAGCATTCCGCGTTTTCCGGGGTTCATCATGGAGGACGGTAAGGAGACGGATTTCGATGGCTTTGAATTCACAGTTGGCGAGGACATAACGAAGACCGTCGAGGGCAAAAGCTGGCGCTATCGCTACGAGCTGAAAGAGGGCGCGAGGCGGGCGAGCAAGCTTGAAGTGATCCGAAACTACGAGAACCAGTTCAAGGCGCGAGGCGGCCGGCTCGTCTATAAGAATAGCGTCAATACGGAAGCGACGATCATGATGCCACTCGGCGCCGGCGAACGTTGGATGAGCCTGTACATCCCCAACGACGGCGAGGTCATCGAAATGGCGGTCATAGAGACCGCCGCGATGAAGCAGAAGGTCGAGTTTACAGCGGACGAGATGGCCGAGCAACTCGCCGCGTCGGGCACGGTGACGCTGCACGGCATCCTGTTCGATACCGGCAAGAGCAACATCAAGCCCGAGTCGGACCCGGTGCTGGAGCAGGTCGCGGAGGTGCTGAAAAAGGACGCCGGGCTGAAGTTGCGCATTGAGGGACACACGGACAACGTCGGGGCGAAGGTGGCGAACCTGACCCTGTCGCGAGGGCGCGCGGCGGCGGTGAAGGCGGCGCTGGTTGCCAAGGGAATCGACACCGGACGGCTGACGGCGGAAGGTTTCGGCGACACGAAGCCGGTCGGCGACAACTCCACGGATCAGGGCCGCGCCCAGAACCGCCGCGTCGAGCTCGTGAAGCAATAGGGATTGGTTTTTCCGATTCGCAGGCCGGCGGCGTGCCCACCGTCGGCCTGTGCGCCGATTGGGAGGTACACACCCACGGTGAATCCGAAAAGCCCACCCACTACATCCACTCGATCGCCCTACTCCATCCTCAGAGTCACCACCGGATCGATGCGCATCGACCGGCGTGCCGGGACATAACAGGCAATGAGGGCGAGTCCGGCGAGCAGCAACGGAGCACCCACCAGCAGGACCGGGTCGTACCCTTTCACGCTGGCCACGGCGAAAAACATTCCGGACATGGCGCGGATGCCAGCCAGCGCCAGCGCGAGCCCGGCCACCGTGCCTACAGTCACCAGGATTGCCCCCTCCTTCATCACCAGGCCAAGAACGTGGCGTTTCTGCGCGCCGAGCGCCATTCGAATGCCGATCTCGTGCCCGCGCTTCGCCACAGAATGCGCGGTGACTCCTGCCAGGCCCACCGAGGCAAGCACCAGGCCGGAGAGTCCCATGAAAGCGTAAGTCCAGGTAGCGGACTTGAGGACGGACATGAACTGGGCAATGTGTTCGGTCATGCTGCGCGCGTTGAACGATGTGACATTGGAATCCAGGGCTGAAATCTCCTGCCTCACCTCCCGGATCACATCCACACCCGGCGCCGCGCGCACCATGAGCGTGACTCCTCGCAAAGAGGGTCGGACGTAATCGGCCAAGCTCAGCGGAAGGTACACAGCGGGGTGCTTCTTACTAGCAATGATGTCCTCCGATACGTCCCGTGCCACCCCGACCACCTCGAGTGTGCGCCTTGCGCTGTCCAGCATGCTCGCGCGATTGTCGAAGCTTCCGGGCCACAATCCGAAACTGCCAGACGCCCCGGCGTTCCTGATCTCGATGCGGCGCCCGACGGGGTTTTCCCCGCTCCAGTACCGCCGAACTGCTTCCTGGCTCACGATCACCGCGGCGGCGCTCTCCGCCTCGTCCTCCCTGCGGAAGCCGCGCCCGGAGAGTATCCGAATTCCGGCCGTCTCGAAGTAGTCTCGGCCCACTGTATGCTTGCGTGCCCAGTACTCTTTGCGCAGGCCGTCAGGCCTGCCGGGGGCAGTGGAAAACACAACGCCCGGATTGCCGTCCATTGCCGCCGGCAGCGTGTCCGTGAGGCACGCCGCGGTCACCGCCGGCAATCTCTTGACGCGCTCCAGCAGCTTCGATAAGAAATCCGCCGCGCGTGCTGCGGAATATCCGTCGCGCACAGGGTCCAGAGAGATCAGGTAGAGATTCCTGGGATCGAAGCCCTCCTGGACGCCCAATGTGCTCTGAATGCCGAGTCCCAGATATCCGGTCATCAGCAGCAGAGTGAGCGAGGCCGCAATCTGGCCCAGCATCAGCGCATTGCGTAAGCTGAGTGCGCGGAATTTCCGAAGGCGCATCGCGCCGCCTTCCTTCAGCGCGGCAACCAGATCGGTGCGCGTGGCCTGCAAAGCCGGGAGGAGTCCGAAGAGCACGCCCGTCAGCCCCGTCACGGCGAACGTAAAGACCAGCACCCGCCAGTCGGCGGTCAGGTCGATGGCGATCGGGATCGGGAACGGCATTCGCAATTGCGAAAACATGCCCATGATCCAGACCGAGAACAGGAAAGCCAGCGGAGCCGCGCCGGCGGCCAGCAGCACGCTTTCAGTCAGCAACTGGCGCATGAGGCGGCCCCGGCTGGCGCCGAGCGCCAGCCGCATCGCGATTTCCTTCCGCCGGTCAGCCGCGCGCGCCAGCATCATCGTGGCCATATTGGCGCAGGCGATCAACAGCAGCAGGCTGCCCATCACCGTCAGGAACTGCTTGAAAAACGGGATCTCCTGCTTGCGCAGCGGAAGTACTTTTCCGCCGGCTACGAGTTGCACCGGCTGCGGCTTCTCATGCCGGTTCAAATCGCCGTAGAACTGCGCTAATTGGCGCGCGGCTGCGGTCAGTGCGGCCTCTGCCGAGGGCTCGGAGATTCCCGGTCGCAAGCGCCCCACCATCTGAAACATCGTGAGATCGCGCCGCTCCAGAGCGTCTCCTTCAATCTCCGGCGCAACGTGCGCGCCCGCTGTGACCGGCAGCCAAAGATCCGCTACAAACAGCGCTGGCGATGCGCCCAGGAACTTCTCTGGACCGACGCCGACTATGGTACACGGGTGCGCGTTGATGCGGATTGTCCTGCCTACAACAGAAGGGTCCGAGCCGAGACGCTCATTCCAGAAGCGGTTGCTGACCACCACGGGCGGCGCTTGGCCCGGCTTTTCGTCGTTCCGATCGAAGAACCTTCCCATCCGCGGCCGCACACCGAGCGTGGAGAAGTAAGAAGGCGTGACCAGGTGCCCCCAGGTCCGCTCCGTCGATCCGCCCAGCGAAACGCCGAAGGGAACCGCCGCGATGTAGGCGAAGCTCTCCGAGAACAGATCGCGCATTTCGCGGTACCGCTTGTAGGCGGGATAGGACACCGGCACCTTCAACGCGACCAACTCACCTGGCTTCCGCACCCCTGGCAGATCAGCCAGAAGCCCGTTCACTTCGCTGTACGTGCAGGAGGAGACACCAATGCCCAGTGTGAGGGACGCGAGCGCCACAGCGGTGAAACCCGGCGAGCCGGCCAGCATTCGCAGGCCGTGGCGGACGTCGCGCCGGAACTCCGTCATGTACTCTGCGGGCACGCGAATGGCGATGTCCAGCAGCAGCCGGAAAAGCCCGGCGATGCCGTAGCGCCGCCAGATGGGCTCGACGGAGTCTTCCGCCACCTGGAGCAGTTCGTCTCCGTAGACGTTCTTGAATTCGTGCGGAAAGGCGGCGGCCAGCGCCCGGTAAAGGCGCAGCGTGATGGTTACCGGGCGACTCACGGCTCCACCTCCCGCTTCGCCAGACCCCCTTTCGCGCGAATGACACGGACCAGGTCCTCTAATCGCCCGCTTTCGGCCGCAAGCACCCGGCGGCCAAGCCTGGTAAGCCTGTAGTAGCGTCGCCGCGCGTCGTCGATCTCCGCAGCGGGCCGGTCGGGGGACTCTTCGATCAACTCTTCTTCGATCAGCCGCTTAATCGTGCCATAGAGCGTTGCGGGCCAAAGGCGCACCTTGCCGCTTGTGCGCTCCAGGACCTCCTGCATGATGCCGTACCCGTGCTGCTCCTGATCGGCGAGCGACAGCAGCACATGAAACCAGTGCGGCTTGAGGGGAAGGAAACTTTCGGGGGAACGGGGCTTGGGCATATATATACCGATTGATATATATACCGACCAAGAGTGAAAGTCAATGGCCGCCGCCGTCCGGACGTGCCGTGCCCGGCGGAGAGCTTCGTCCAATAGAAATCGACCTCCAGCTGCGAGTCGCATCGCACAGTGAGCGAAATCGCTTCCGTGAACCTGAAGCTGCCCTTTCGACGGTCCGGAACTCATCGAGATGGCGCGAGTTTTCGAAGACGCTGAGATAGAACTCGACAGCCTCTTCGGCGTTCGAGTCGAACCACAAGGACGGCGTAATACGGGGATCGTCTTGGAAAGCGCTCAACCGCAAGCCGCGGCTTCCGGTCCTGAGCACCGCGCATCTGTGGTTAACTGGTCTTCTTGGGATCGGGGCTGCCCCCGTTTTTGGCGTAGAGCCGAGCCCACCTTCAGCTTGCGCGTGACGTCAAAAAGTTAGTTGGGAATTCTGGGGTGGGTGAGGGGACTCGAACCCCCGACATTCGGAACCACAATCCGACGCTCTACCACCTGAGCTACACCCACCGCGTGGTGGAAACAAGGACAGTTTAGCATACGCGGGCCGCGCATCGCTCTTTTTACAGCCCCGCTTGCTTCCAGAGCGCATCGACGCGGTCGCGAACCTCGGGGCTCATACGGATCACGTCCGGCCAGGGCCGGGAGAAGCCCTCCTGCGGCCACTTGCGCGTCGCGTCCACGCCCATCTTCGAGCCGTAGTTCGGCAGGCGGCTGGCGTGATCGAGCGAATCGACGGGGCCCATGACGAACTCGATGTCGCGCTGCGGGTCGATGTTGTTGAGCGCTTTCCAGGCGACCTCGCGGGCGTTCTGCACGTCCACGTCCTCGTCCACTACAACGATGCACTTGCTGAACATGGCCTGGCCCATGCCCCAGATGGCGTGCATCACCTTGCGCGCGTGGCCGGGGTAGGACTTGCGGATCGCCACGAGCAGCAGGTTGTGAAAGACGCCCTCGGCCGGCATGCACATATCGCGGACCTCGGGCAATTGCATGCGCATGAGCGGCAGAAAAATGCGCTCTATCGCCTTGCCCATGTAGAAATCCTCCATCGGCGGCGGGCCCACGATGGTGGCGGCGTACACCGGTTTCTTCCGCTGCGTGATGCAGGTGACGTGAAAAACCGGGTAGTCGTCTTCGAGCGAGTAGAAGCCTGTGTGGTCGCCGAACGGACCTTCGCGGCGCAGTTCGCCGAGCTCGACGTATCCTTCGAGAACGATCTCGGCCTCGGCGGGCACTTCGAGGTCCGACATCTCGCACTTAACCATCTCGACCGGCCGTCCGCGCAGGAACCCGGCGAACAGCATCTCGTCGAGGTCGGGCGGGAGCGGCAGGATGGCCGAGAACATCGTGGCGGGGTCGGCGCCGATCGCGACGGCGACGTCCATGCGGGTCCGCTTGCCTTCCTTCAAGAGGCGGCGGTAGTGTTCCGCGCCCTGCTTATGGGTCTGCCAGTGCATGCCGGCGGTGCGGTCGTCGTAGACCTGCATGCGGTACATGCCGCAGTTGCGCTTGCCTGTATCCGGGTTGCGCGAGAACACGAGCGGCAACGTGATGAAGCGGCCGCCGTCCTCGGGCCAGCACTTGAGGATGGGGTAATCGAACAACGAAAAACCGTCGCGGCGAATCACATCTTTCACCGGGCCGCCGCCAACGTCCTTAGGAAAGAACGAGCCCATTTCGGCCAGCTTCGGCAGCATCTTGAGCTTGCCGATGAGGCCCTCGGGCTTCTGCATTTCGAGGAAGGCGGAGATCCGTTCGGCGACCTCGTCGATGGAGCCGACATCGAGCGCAAGTTCCATGCGCCGCATGCTCGCGAACGCGTTGATGAGCACAGGAATGTCCGAGCCTTTCGGCTTCTCGAATAGCAGCGCGGGGCCGCTCCGCTTGACCGCGCGGTCTGCGAACTCGGTCATTTCGAGCACCGGATCCACCTCCACGCGGACCCGGGCAAGCTCGCCTTCTTTTTCCAGTTTTCGAATGAACTCGCGCAAATCGGTATAGGACATATAGCTCTGAGCGGCCAGCTTCTATTATGATTGATCTTTGCCCCAACACCTGGAGAAGAAATGACAAATCGCGTTGCTTTTGTTACGGGCGGCAGCCGCGGGATCGGCCGCGCAATCGCCCTCGCCCTGGGTAAGGCCGGTGCCAGGGTCGTCGTCGCCTCGAACGAGCCGGAGAACAACGAGAAGGTCGCCGCGGAGATTCGCGAGGCCGGCGGAGAAGCGGCAACGGTCTTCATTAACCTGATGTCGCAGGACTCGGTCAAGGAGGCGTTCGGCGAGATTCTGAAGCAGTTCGGGCGCATCGACATCCTCGTCAACAACGCCGGAATCACGAAGGATAACCTCGCCCTCCGTATGAAGAAGGAGGACTGGGACCTGGTGCTTTCCATCAACCTGACCGGGGCATTCCTCGCCACGCAGCAGGTGCTGCCGGGAATGATGAAGGAGCGCTGGGGACGGATCATCAACATCGCCTCGGTGGTGGGCCAGTCGGGTAATCCGGGCCAGGCGAACTACGTTGCGTCGAAGGCCGGCATCATCGGATTGACGAAGACTCTGGCGCAGGAACTGGGCAGCCGCAACGTCACGGTGAACGCAATCGCGCCGGGATTCATCGAAACGGACATGACCGCCAAGCTGACTCCGGAACAGCGCGACGGCATGCTCGCCAAGGTACCGCTGAAGCGCGCCGGACAACCGGAGGACATCGCCAACGCGGTGAAGTTCCTGGCCAGCGACGACGCGGCGTATATTTCCGGCCACATCCTTGCCGTCAACGGCGGCATGTACATGTAAGTGACTAACGATTTTCTCGCGCGCCTGGGCGGTGCACGGACTTACGACCTTGCGCAACCGTGGTTCGCCGGGATGCCGCACTACCCGGCGCACCCGCCGTTTCTGTTCAGTCTTTCGAAGAAGCATGGCGACTACGTGGCGCCGGGCGGCGTGAGTTCCGCGTCCGAGGCCATGACTTTGGGCGGGCACGTCGGCACGCACATGGACGCGCTCTGCCACTTTTCCCGCGAAGGTATGCTGCACGGCGGGGTGGAGGCCGCCCACGTGCAGTCGTGGTCCGAAGGCATACAGCACCTGTCCATCGATACGGTAGGGCTGGTCATGCGGCGAGGCGCGCTGCTCGACATCGCCGGGCTCGAAGGCTTGGAAGCGCTGCCGGCGGATTTCACGATCACGCCGGAGCACCTGAACGCCGCCGCGCGCGCCCAAGCTGTCGAGATTGCACGCGGCGACGTGGTGCTGCTTCGCACCGGATGGGGGCGTTTCTGGAACGATCCGCGGCGCTTCATCTCCGAGGTGCGCGGACCTGGTCCCGACGAGCCGGGCGCGCGCTGGCTGAGCGAGCGCGGCGTTTTCGCGGCAGGCTCCGATACGATTTCGTTCGAGCGCGTGCCGGCGCCCTCCATGCCCGCCCATGTCCACCTTCTTGTTGAGAGCGGCATTCACATCATCGAATCGCTGAACCTGGAGGAGCTCGCGCGCGAGCGCGTGTACACCTTCCTGTTCGTTGCGGCGCCGCTCAAAATCCGCGGAGCGACGGGTTCGCCGCTGCGGCCGTTCGCGGTAGTCGTTTGAGACTCGCGTTCCTCACCTCGACGCCGCTCGATTTTGTCCGTGGCAGCGGCACCTTCAGCGGAATTTCCACCCTTGCGCGCGCGTTGCGAAGGCTCGGATGCGAGGTCGGTTTCTTCACGCCACGGCTACACCTGCCGGTGTACACGCTTGAGCGGCTCTGGTTCAACGAGCAACTGCGGCGCCGGGATTTCAGCGGCTTCGGCGCGGTGGTGGGCTTCGATATGGATGGCTACCGCGTGGGGACCGAACCGCCGCACATCGCGTCGATCAAGGGCGTGATCGCGGACGAGATGCGCTTCGAAAGCGGGCTTACGCGCCGCACCATGGCGGTGCAGGCCGCCTGCGAGCGCGCGCACGTGCGCCGCGCCAGTCTCGTCATGACCACGAGCCGCTACGCCGCCGCCCGAATCCAGGAGTTGTACGAGCTTGCCGAGGCTCCTGTGGTGGTTCCGGAAGCGATCGATCTCGACGCATGGCGCGAGTTGTTCGCTCGCAATCCTGCCGCCCCCGATCCAAAGCGCTTCACCGTGTTTACGGTATGCCGGTTCTACCCGCGCAAGCGCCTGAACGTGCTGCTCGACGCTGCCGCACGGCTGCGCAACCGGCTGCCAAATTTGACGATCAGAATCGCCGGAGGAGGACCAGAGGCGGCGCGCCTGCGCCGTATCAGTCGGGAACAGAAGCTGGGCGGGGTCGTCGAATGGCTCGGAGACATTTCGCAGGATGAACTCGCGCGCGAGTACCAGGCGTCAGACGTCTTCTGCCTGCCGAGTGTGCAGGAGGGATTCGGGATCGTGTTTCTGGAGGCCATGGCCGCGGGAAAACCGATCATCGCGGCGCGCGCATCCGCCGTTCCCGAGGTTGTGACCGAGGGTCTTCTTACGGAACCGGAGGACGCCGGAGCGCTCGCGGCCGCAATCGAGGAATTGCACGTAGATCCGGCGCGCCGCCGCGCGCTGGTCGAAGCGGGCCTCCGCGCGGTGCGACAGTACGACGCGCCGCGGGTGGCGCAGTTGTTTCTCGACGCGATCAACGGTGGCGCCTCCTTATCCCGGGCATAGAAACTTTCGATTGGACTGAAAACCCGGCGTTGCTTACGCTCAAAGCATGAGCGCTTCCCCGAACACAGCGGCTGAGCCTTACCATCTCGCACTGCTGCATCGCACCAGCCGGATCGTCAGTTCCGGCATGAATCTTCGTGAGATGCTCGAGGAACTCGTAACCCTAGTGGTGCAATTGACAAGCTGTGACGCCTGCCTGGTCTACCTGCCCGACCCCGAGACCGGCGAGGTCGTGCTTGAAGCCTCACAGTTGCCCCATGCGGCTGAAATCGGGCGCCTCCGCATGAAGTTGGGCGAGGGCGTAACCGGCTGGGTGGCGGAGCACAAATCCGTAGTCGCCCTGGCGAGCAACGCGTCGAGCGACCCCCGGTTCAAGAAGTTTCCGTCGCTGATTGAGGACAGTTACGAAGCGCTCGTCTCAGTGCCGATCATCTCCGGAGGCGCCGTGATTGGAGTCTTGAACGTGCATCACAGGGGCACTCACGAGCACTCGGCTGAAGAAGTCGGGGTGCTCGCATTCCTCGGCGAGCAGATGGGCGGCGCAATTGAGCGCTCGCGCCTGGCGAACGAGAACGTGCGGCTCCAGCTCGAGACCGACCAGATCAAGCGCCGGCTCGAGGATCGGACGCTTGTCGAGCGCGCCAAAGGAATACTCCAGCAGAAATTCAGCCTTACCGAGCAACAAGCCTACTTGCGCCTGCGCAACGAGAGCCGCCGGCTGCGCCGCCCGATGCGGGAACTGGCGGAAGCCATTCTGCTGGCCGAGGGTTTCAACCCCGGCGACATTCCAGCGCCGGCAAACGTCGATTGATTCTCTGGCAAACCGCTCAAACCGAGCGCGACCGCAAGCGGCTGTGAAAGAATCCGGGGACACTCAGGGCTAGATACGACGCATCAGTTGCAAACAGAAGATCGCAGGCGTGTCCCCAGGATTCTTTCACAGCTTCCCAACGGAGCGGCTCAGCCCGGAATGGCCCTCCGATTGCCCCGCATTCCGATTGGGACAGTAGTATGGGCGCCATCGCAAGGTATTTCAGGTATTTCAAAAAAAGCGTCGACGAGTTCCTCGGAGACGACTGCATGACCATGGCGGCAGCCCTCGCCTACTACACCGTATTCTCGCTGCCTTCCATTCTCCTGATCCTGGTTGCGGTAGTGGGCATCGTTTTCGGCCGGGCCGCCGTGGAAGGCCACATTGAGGAACAGATAAGGGGTTGGGTTGGCCCCGGCGCCGCCCAGCAGGTCGAGACCATGATCAAGAAACAGAGCCAGAACACCTCGGGAACCGTGCTCGGGTTGGCGTTCGGCGGTCTCGCGTTGCTGTTCAGCGCCACGACTGCCTTCACCCAGCTCCAGAGCGCTTTGAACACCGCGTGGGACGTGCAGCCGGACCCGGCAGGCGGTGTGAAAAATTTTCTCTTCAAGAGACTCTGGTCTTTTTCCATGCTGGTCGGAATCGGGGTGTTACTGCTGGTTTCGCTCGCCGTCAGTGCAATTCTGCCCGCGCTCGGCCGCGTGGTCTCGTCTTTGCCCTATGCCGGCCAGTTGCTCCGGACCGTTTATTCCGTTGCCTCGCTCGCTGCAATCGTGGTTCTGCTGGCGGCGATATACAAGGTGCTGCCCGACGCGAAAATTGCCTGGAGGGAAGTCTGGGTTGGGGCGATCACAACCGGAGTTCTGTTCGTAGCCGGCCGATTCCTGATCGGCCTCTACATAGGGCGCAGCGGAACTGCGAGCGCGTTCGGAGCCGCCGGGTCGTTGATTCTCATCGTGCTATGGGTCTACTACTCATCGATGATCCTGCTGCTCGGGGCTGAGTTCACACAGGTATGGGCCCACGAGCACGGCCGCCGCATCGAGCCCGCGAGAGGAGCGGTGCGCGCCGAAAGGCCGCAGGAACAGCCTCGCGAACGGCCGCGGGAAGCTGCCTGATCCCACCGCACCCCGTCCCCCTCCAGCGCATCTAAGCTGAGTAATGCTCATCGGAAAGCCGCCCGAGATCCGTTCAAGCGAGATTACGCCCAGGCAGGTGTATCTCGGCCGGCGGAAGTTCCTCGCCGCGGCCGCCGCGTTTACAGCTTTTCCCGCAATCGCATCGGCCGGCACGAAACTGTACGGGGTCAAGAAAGGCCCGTTCAGCACTAACGAAAAGGTCACGCCCTTCGATGACGTAACCCACTACAACAACTTCTACGAATTCGGCACGGACAAGAGCCAGCCCGCGGATCTGGCCAAGAATCTGCGAACGTCGCCGTGGAGCATCTCCGTGGAGGGCCTGGTTGCCAAGCCGAGGGTGTTCGACCTCGACGCGGTGATGAAACTCGCGCCGCTCGAAGAGCGCATATACCGGCATCGCTGCGTGGAGGGCTGGTCCATCGTTGTGCCGTGGATCGGCTTCCCTCTAAACGCACTCATCAAGCTGGTTGAGCCGCTATCGAAGGCCAAATATGTCGCGTTCCAGAGCCTTTACGATCCCAAGCAGATGCCCGCGGGCCGGTGGGCCGGCATATCTTTCCCCTACGTCGAAGGGCTTCGGATGGACGAGGCGATGCACCCGCTCGCGCTGCTCTCGGTTGGCATGTATGGCGAAACGCTGCCGAATCAGAACGGCGCGCCGGTGCGCCTCGTGGTGCCCTGGAAGTACGGGTTCAAGAGCATCAAATCGATCGTAAAGATCAAATTCACGGAGAAGGAGCCGCCGGCCACCTGGAACCTCGCCGCTCCGAGAGAGTACGGGTTCTACTCGAACGTAAATCCGGAAGTAGCTCATCCGCGCTGGAGCCAGGCTAAGGAGCGCCGCCTCGGCGAGCTTTTCAAGCGCGACACACTGAAACTCAACGGCTACGGAGATCAGGTAGCTGGACTGTATGCGGGCATGGACCTCCGTAAGAACTACTAAGCCGCTGCTGTTCGCGTTGTGCCTGGCGCCGCTTGCTGTGCTCTTGTGGCGCGGCTTCAGCGGCAGGCTCGGCGCCAACCCCATCGAGTTCGTCACGCACGCCACCGGGGATTGGACGATGCGGTTCCTGCTGATCTCGCTCACGATCACTCCCGCACGCAAGATACTCGGCATCCCCGAACTGATCCGATACAGACGCATGCTGGGCGTGTTTGCCTTCTTCTACGGCCTCCTGCACTTTCTCACGTATATCTGGCTGGACAGATTTTTCGACCTGCGCGACTTGATTGAGGACGCCGGCAAGCGTCCATTCATCACGGCCGGGTTCGCCGCGTTCGTGCTGCTCATTCCGCTTGCCGCAACTTCGACCCGGGGCTGGATACGCCGGCTGGGCGGGAAGCGCTGGCAGCGGCTTCATCGTCTCGTCTACGTGAGCGGCATCGCGGCATGCATTCACTATTACTGGCTGGTGAAGTCGGATATACGGGCGCCGCTCGCGTATGCGGCCGTGCTCGCAGCGCTCCTCTGCTGGCGGGCTGCACTTTGGGTGCGTGCGCGCCGCGCACGGCACTTTACAATTCTTTACAGCCCCACCGGCCTGCTGGGGCGTCGCCGGCTGTAACGTCGCGATTGAGGGGAGCGTTGTTAAGTCGAGGTTAGCGGCGCCACGAACATCGAAGATTTCGCTGCCCCAAAAACCTCCCGAGGCTAACTGTGAAACTTGTCCTGTTTGTCCTTGTCGCGGCCGGCGCACTGGCCGGCGCTCAGTACCGCGGTTCGGTGACATCGGCGGGACTTCCTATTCCCGGAGCGGTCGTCACCGCGACGCAGGGGGACCGCAAGGTCGTTACCAGCACCGGCGAGAACGGCGTCTACACGTTCCCCGATCTGGGACAGGGGACGTGGACGGTCGAGGTGGAGGCTTTCGGCTTCGCGAAGACCACGCGCACGGTTACCCTGCCTGCGCAGACCGCGACCTCGTGGGAACTGAAGCTGGCTGTTGAAGCGCCGCCGCAGGTGGCCGCGCAGCCGGCCGGGGCGAAACCGGTCGCCGCCGCGAAGCTTCCCGAAACAGCCAAGCCGGCACAGGCTGCGCAGGGTCAGCGGCCCGGAGGGCGCGCCGCATTTCAGCGCCTCGGCGTGAACCAGACCGCGCAGACCGAGGCCCTCACTCATCTCGCCTCGCAAACCGGGCCGGAGATGCAGCAGTCGCCCGATCTGGCCCAGAATGCCAACGAGTCGTTCCTGGTGAACGGCAGCCTGAGCCGCGGTTTGCAGGCGCCGCAGGATGAGCTTCCCTTCGGTCCGGGGATGATGATGGGCGGGCCGGGAGGACCCGGGATGCGTCCGGATGGAGCGGGCGCCCCGGGATTCGATAACCAGGGCGGAGTGGCGGGCGCGCCCCAGATGTCGGGTGGCAACATGGGACCCGGGATGGATCGCATGGGTGGACCGCCCATGGGCGGGGCTATGGGCGGAGGACCTATGGGAGGCCCGATGGGCGGCCGCGGGGGATTCGGCGGACCCGGCGGAAGAATGGGGCAGGAGGGGCCGCGTCGTGCCGGACAGCAGAGGCCGGACTGGCAGAACCGCCAGGGCGCCATGGTGTTCGGGAACCGCCGCCCGAACCAGCAGTCGTTCCGCGGAATGGCATCGTTTTCCCTCGCCAATTCGGCTCTCGACGCGCGGCCCTATTCACTCACGGGGCAGACGCTGAATAAGCCCTCTTACGCCCAGAGCGTTTTCAACCTGAGCGGAATGGGGCCCCTGCACATTCCGAAAATTGTGAACAGCAGCAAGACTTTTCTGTTCGTGAACTACTCCGGGACGAGAAGCCGCAGTCCGTACAATTCCGTCAACACGCTGCCCTCGGCACTCGAGCGCACAGGCGATTTCTCGCAATCCGTCGCACGCGGCCCGGTGGTCGTCTACGACCCGCTCACACAACAACCCTTCCCGAATAACCGGATTCCGGCGTCGCGCATCAACGCTGCCGCCGCCGGGCTCGTCTCGTTTTTCCCTATGCCGAACCAGCCTGGGCAGGTGCGGAACTATCAGATATTGGCATCGACGCCGCAGAACACCGATAACTTCGGCGTGCGCACGTTCACCAGCGTAACGAGGAAGGACCGGCTTGGCGGCGGTTTCAACCTACAGCAGCGCAGTTCACAAAACACCCAGCTGTTTGGCTATCAGGATGAGTTGGACGGCCGGGGCCTCAGCGCCAATGCGATGTGGACGCACAACTTCAAGCCGAGCCTCATCGGCAATCTTCGCTGGAACTTCTCGCGCAATACCAGCAACACGCTGCCGTACTTCGCGAACGGCGCGGATGTGGCGGCGCAGCTTGGCATCACGGGCACGTCGGGCAATCCCGTGAACTACGGCCCACCGAATCTTTCCTTCACCAACTTCGGCGGCCTCACGGATGCGAGCGCCGCGCTTGCGCGCAACCAGACCTCCTCGGTCAATGGCGGACTCACCTTCGTGCGCGGGCGCCAGACTATTTCCGGCGGGTTCGAGTTCCGTCGCAGCCAGATCAACAACCGCAGCGACCAGAACGGCCGCGGCACGTTCGTCTTCACCGGCCTCTCCACCAGCGGCTTCGACGCGAACGGACAGCCGCTGGCAGGAACCGGCTTCGATTTCGCCGATTTCCTGCTCGGTCTTCCTCAATCGAGCTCGATCCGATTCGGCAGCGCGGACACTTACTTCCGAGGCTCTGCATATAGCGCCTATATCCAGGACGATTTCCGGATCACAACGAACCTCTCGGTCAACTTCGGGTTGAGATACGAATATCAAACGCCCCTTGCGGAGAAGTACGGCCGAATGGCGAATCTCGATATCGCGCCGGGATTCGCCGCCGTGGCTCCGGTCCTGCCGGGCGCAGCCGGACCCTACACAGGAGTATTTCCCGCGGGCCTGGTGAATCCGGACCGTAACAACTTCGCTCCGCGCATCGGTGTCGCCTGGAAACCGTTCCCGAAGAAACGCACGCTTGTGCGCACGGGTTACGGCATCTACTACAACGGCTCCATATACAACCAGATGGCCTCGCGCCTCGCGCAGCAGCCGCCGTTTGCCAACTCGGCAACTTTCAACACGAGTCTGGCGCATATCCTTACGCTGCAGGACGGATTCTCCGGCGCGGCGACGACAGAGATCACGAACACCTACGCGGTTGACCGCTTCTATCGGACCGGCTATGCGCAGACCTGGAACTTCGCCGTTCAACAGGAATTGCCGCTTTCGCTCGTGATGGAAGTTGGCTATCTCGGAACCAAGGGAACACGGCTCGACGTACAGCGCCTTCCGAACCGCTCGGCGCCGGGATCGCCTCTGACCGCGGAGCAGCGCCGGCTGATCGGTAATGCGGTCGGCTTCACATTCGACGGTTCGGACGGCAACTCGATCTACCACGCCGCGCAGGTGCGGATGTCGCGCCGCTTCCGCCGCGGGCTCTCCGGATTCCTGATGTACACATTCGGCAAGTCCATCGACGACGTATCGGCGTTTGGAGGCGGCGTGGTGCAGAACGACAAGGACCTCCGCGCCGAGCGCGGGCTTTCGACCTTCGATCGCCGGCACAACTTGAGCGTGAACTGGGTGCTGTCTTCGCCGTCCACGGGAAGCACGGATAGACTCACGTCCCACGGCTGGTACGGCAAGTTCATGAAGAACTGGACCCTGAGCGGCGGCTTCAACTATCAATCGGGGTCGCCTTTTACTGCCCAGGTCCTGGGAAACCGCTCCGACTCGAGCGGCACCGGCGTGGTCGGCAGCTCGCGGGCCGACTCTACCGGCCTGCCGGTCGAGCTCGCCGGCGCATTCTTCAATCCGGCTGCCTTCGCGCTTCCGGCGCCGGGATTCTACGGAAACGCCAGCAGGAACACCATCGTCGGACCCGCCAGCTTCGTATTGAACGCGTCGGTGAGCCGCTCGTTCCCCCTCGACGAGCGGAGGCACAGCCTGGAGTTGCGCATGGATGCGAGGAATGCGCTGAACACGATGAACGCCGGCAGCATCGGCACCACAGTGAACGCTTCCAACTACGGACTTGCGCTGAGCGCGGGCCAGATGCGCACCATGCAGGCAAGCCTGCGACTGCGGTTTTAACGTGCGCATTCGAGAGAGGAGACCACCATGCGAATCACACCGATCCTCGCGCTGACGGCGCTCGTGGCCGGAGGCCAGCAGCCGCCGCAAGGCGAATTCAAGTTCCAGGTCAGCAGCCAGCTCGTTATCGTCAACGTCGCCGTACGCGACCGCAACGGCGGGCCGGTCGAGAACCTGAAGGCAAGCGATTTCGTGGTCGCAGAGGACGACAAGCGTCAGAAGATCTCGGTCTTCGAGTACCAGCGGCTGGAGGGAGATCCGCTTCCCCCCATCACGCCGGCGCCCGCGCAGGCAGCGAAGCCGCAGGTCCGCGCGGCCATCAGCACTTCCGCGCCCGGCCAGATCCGCTACCGCGACCGCCGGTTGATGGTCCTGTTCTTCGACTTCTCCTCCATGGAGCCCGCCGAGCAGGTCCGGGCGCAGCAGAGCGCCCTGAAGTTCCTCGACAAACAGATGACCGCGGCGGACATGGTCTCAATCATGGCCTTCGGCAGCCAGTTGCAGGTGCTCCAGGATTTCACCTCCGACCGCGAACGGCTGAACGAGGTAATCCGCGGTTTTCACATCGGCGAGGCCAGCGAGCTGGCCGAAGCGGCCGCGACTGCCGATGATGCGAGCGCGGTGGATACGGGCGCCGCCTTCACAGCCGACGACACCGAGTTCAACATCTTCAACACCGACCTCAAACTGAGCGCACTCGAATCGGCCGCGAAAATGCTCGCTTCGCTGCCCGAAAAGAAGGCCTTGGTTTACTTCTCGAGCGGCGCCGGCAAGACAGGTGTGGAGAACCAGTCGCAACTGCGCGCCACGGTGAACGCAGCGGTACGGGCAAACGTTTCCTTCTATCCCATCGATGCGCGCGGGCTGATCGCCTCCGCCCCCGCGGGAGATGCGTCGCAGGGTTCGGCCGGCGGCTCGAACATCTTCTCCGGCGCCGCGCAAAGGCAGCGCAGCGCGAGCTTCAACGATCAGCAGGAAACGCTCTACACTTTGGCCGGCGATACGGGAGGCAAGGCGCTGCTCGACAGCAACGACCTCGCGCTCGGAATCCAGCAGGCGCAGGCCGGCATCTCCAGTTACTACATCCTGGGCTACTACAGCACGAACCCGGCTATGGACGGCCGCTACCGGAGAGTGAAAGTCCGGCTCGAGACGCAGGCCCAGGCGAAGCTTGATTACCGCTCCGGCTATTTCGCGCCGAAGGACTTCAAGGCGTTCACGTCCACCGACAAGGAACAGCAGCTCGCGGACGCGCTGATGCTCGGCGACCCGGCCACCGACCTCACACTGGCGCTCGAAATAAACTACTTCCGGCTGGCGCGGGATCGCTATTTCGTGCCGGTCGCGGTGAAGATACCGGGATCGGAAATCGAACTGGCGCGCAAGGGCGGAAGCGAGAGCACGGTGCTGGATTTCATTGGTCAGGCGCGCGACGCGCGCGGACACATCGCCGGGACGGTGCGCGACAGCATAGAGGTGAAGCTCAAGGGCGACAACATCGGACAACTCGTAAAACGGCAGCTCGAGTACGACTCGGGGTTCACATTAACGCCGGGCGAGTATTCGCTCAAATTCCTCTGCCGCGAGAACGCAACGGGCAAGATGGGTACATTCGAGACGAAGTTCACCGTACCCGATATCGCCGGCGAGCAGAAATACCTCAGGCTCAGTTCAGTCGTGTGGGCGAACCAGCGCGAGCCGCTTTCCGCGGCGGTCGGCGCGGCCGAGCGCAACAAGAAGCTTCTGGCGGACCACCCCCTCGTGCAGGACGGCTATAAGCTGATTCCGAGCATCACCAAAGTGTTCCGCAAGGACCAGGATCTTTACGTGTTCTTCCAGGTGTACGATCCGGCAGCGGACCCGGCGCAGAAGACGCCGAAGCTCGAAGCCAGCGTAAGCTTCTACCGCGGCAACGTGCGGGCATTCCAGTCTGAAACCCTGAGCATGACGGATTCGGTGCAGCGCGGAAACCTCGTAGGCATGCGCTTTCAGATTCCGTTGCAAAGCCTGACCCCGGGCCAGTACACCTGTCAGTTGAACGTGATCGACGAGTTGGGAAAGAAGTTCGCCTTCCGGCGGACTCCAATGGTACTGCTGCCGTAACCTGATTCCAGCGCGCGGCTCAGTAGCGATTCTGAG
>JAEZIJ010000128.1 GCA_023436715.1 Acidobacteriota bacterium | reverse complement strand
CCCCCCCCCCCCCGCGCCTCGCGCGGGCTTCAGGGCCGAAACGCGAAATTGCCGAACTGCCAGGGGTCGGCCGGATCCGGTCCGGTTCTCGGGTCTTCCGCAACGTACCTGCGGTACCGCGTCAGCGGCGTCCAATCCACCGGCGCTGAAGTGACCTCGCCGAGGCAGGGCCGCGCCGAGCCGAGGATCTCGTCGTACGGCAACGCTTCCGGCGTGCAGAGCCCTCGCTTCGGATTCCGAAGCGCCCACAGCACTCCGGCTACCAGGCCGCTGGCAACCTGCACGGCGGTCGCATTCGAATCCGGAACCAGCTTGCGCGCCTCGCTGGCTGACAGGTTCGTGCCGATCCACCAGGAGTTGTAGCGGTGGCCCATGATGAGCGCCCCCATCCTGTCGCTCCCCGCGCAGCCTTGACCGCCGAGGATGCGCGTCTTCGGATGCAGCTCGTAACGGCGGCAGCGCAGTTCGTGCATGGAGGCCATCGTGTCGCTGCAGGGAAGATAGGCGTACAGGACGGTGGGCCGGTATGCGACCCGGTTCCGCTCACGCAGCGTCAGGGCGTGCGAAATGCCGAAGGTCTTGCCATGCGTTATGGCCATGCCGACGATTTCCTCGTCGGGAACCCACGAACGCACCCACGTGTTCATGCCCATCCGGGGCAGGATGATGTGGTTGCCCGGGCCGGGCCGCAGGCGGCGCGCATGCTCCGGGAGTTGCTTTTCGTGGGTACCCCAGGCGAACTCGCAGGGGCCGATGGATTCCTCCCACATGCCCTCCACGCTCCAGGTGCCGACGAACTCGTCCGGCTGTTTTGTCCGCGACTCATGCTGCGTGTCCAGCTCGCTGCAGTGAATCGCTTTGACCCCGAGCTCCCGGGCCAGTTGCGCGAAGCTCCTGTCCGCCACCAGCCGCTCCAACTGGCGCCGGCGCGCGTCCGGAACGTCGCTTTCGCGCATGACGCGCTCGCCAATGTCGAGCAGGCCTTGCTTCAGGAAGGACGAGATCAGTCCCGGATTCGAGCCCTGGTCGATGACCGCGGTGCGCCTGCCTTTCCACTTCGGCGTCAACTCGAGAACTCGCGCATAGCGCCGGTACAGCGATTTGTCGTAAAGGGACTTGCTCTGGATCTCACTCGAGGGATCCCAGGATTCGAGGGATGCGTTGGCATAGAACACATCGCCGCGCCGTACCCATTCGAGAATGTCGAAGAACTCGATGCTCCAGGTCAGATCGATGATCAAGTCTCCCCGGCTCACGTTTGCGGCCAGCAGGGTTGCCAGGTTGCCGGGAACCACACGTTCCCTGATAAAGCGCACTCCCTTCGCCAGCCACGGCTTCAACACCGCCGTACGGTCCGTGAAATCGACGACTGTGATATTGCTATACGGCACTCGCAGGCGCCGCAGCAGAAGGGGCAGCGCGGCTTGCGCCACCACCCCGAAACCGAGGATCAACACCTTATTTTTGAATTCGATTTTGTTCATGTCCTCCGCGATGTCGCTCAGGCATCCACGAAGCGGCTCCCGCCCGCAGGAATTGCCGTACCGGAAGACGCACCGCCGTGGATTCCGCTCTTGCGAGAATGATTTGTGATCGCTCACGCCAATGCTACGGGCCTGAGCGACCCTGCTCATCCTAGCAAGTTTCGGCTCGACCTGTACTCAGATCGGCGACATCCGATCGGCGAATTCCGCACCCGGCGGCGAGCGTCCGCACCATCTGGTTCAGCGGCACCACGGTGATCGCAACCGCAAACCCGGCACGGTCCGGAGCCTCTCGGCGGAAAAGGCGCGTTCCGGGAGGGCAGCGCCCCTCGGCGTTGCCCGCCAGGCCGGACGGGCGGAAAAATGTGACCGCGGTCAACCTGTCACCTTTGCTGGCTGTATCGTATCTCAGGCAGAGAAGGAGGCTTCTCATGACTGTGGACCGCTACTTGCGCATGCTCGCCGGATTTTTCGTGCTGCTGAGCTTAACTCTGGGCTACTGGGTCAGTCCCAACTGGTATTACTTTACGGCCTTTGTCGGGCTGAACCTGTTTCAATCGGCGTTCACGAACTGGTGCCCGATGATGACTTTCCTCAGGAAGTTGGGCGTGAAGTCCTGAGGTTCTCCCCGGAACGGTTTCACCTTCCACTCCCGGCGGTTTTATACTCGAATAGGGGCCGATTTAGGCACCACCGCCCCTCACGAAGGCGGGGGCGCATTCGGAAAAGGTGCCATGAGCGGACCGGGTATTTAACACCATTGTCTTTTTCCCGGTTTACTGCTCTTTTGCCTATAATGGTGACCTTAGCCAAACAATGAGCGAACCTTTACGCCTGCCTCTCTCGTCTCTCGCACGGCAGAAATACTGCACTCAGAGGAACACTCAATGAGCACAGCCGCTGTGGATACAGCTTTGAAGCGCACCTGGGGCCTCTATGAGGTCTACATCGGCAAGAAACTGGTCATGGCCGGAACCGGCGTGGTCCTGTTCCTGTACGTTGTCGGGCACCTCGTCGGCAACCTGCAGGTCTATGCCGGGCCGGATCAGTTGAACTCGTACGCCGCATTGCTGCACTCCCACCCGGGGTTGTTGTGGGTGGCGCGAGTTGTGCTGATCGGGGCAGTGGTGACGCACATCTGGTCGTCGCTGCTGCTCTGGCTGGATACACGCCGTGCGCGCCCGGTCGGCTACGTGAAAAAGAACGACGTGCCGGCCTCGTACGCCTCTCGCACGATGATGTGGAGCGGCCCGATCATCGCCGCGTTCATCACTTTCCACATCTTGCACCTCACAACCGGCAGCGTGGGGCTAGGCTATCAGGCTCCTACTCCCGGCGGCGCCGGAGAGGCGTTCTATGCCTACCAGAACGTCGTGAGCGGGTTCCAGCATCCGGCGGTTTCCGCCGCGTACATTTTCGCCCTCGTGCTGCTGACCATGCACCTGTATCACGGCATCTGGAGTATGTTCCAGTCGGTCGGAATCAGCCACCCGCGGTACACCCCGATGCTGAAAGGCATTGCGCACGCGCTGTCGATCGCGATCGCGGCGGGCTATATCTCGATCCCCCTCTACGTGATGATTCGATTCGGAGTGAAATGATGGAACTCAATTCCAAGGTTCCCAACGGCCCCATCGAGCAAGCCTGGGACCGGCGCAAATTCGAGTTCAAGCTGGTAAACCCGGCGAACAAGCGGAAGTACAACGTCATCGTTGTGGGTTCGGGGCTGGCGGGCGGAGCGGCGGCCGCGACGCTCGGTGAACTCGGCTACAACGTGCAGTGCTTCTGCTACCAGGATTCGCCGCGCCGGGCGCATTCCATCGCCGCGCAGGGCGGCATCAACGCCGCCAAGAACTATCAGAACGACGGCGACAGCATTTTCCGGCTCTTCTACGACACCGTGAAGGGCGGCGACTTCCGCGCTCGGGAGTCCAACGTGTACCGCCTCGCCCAGCTCAGCCTGAACATTATCGACCAGTGCGTGGCGCAGGGCGTGCCGTTCGCGCGGGAGTACGGCGGGCTGCTGGAGAACCGGTCGTTCGGCGGCGCGCAGGTCTCGCGCACGTTCTACGCGCGCGGGCAGACGGGACAGCAACTCCTGCTCGGCGCCTATCAGGCGTTGGAGCGCCAGGTGGCGGCGGGGCAGGTGGTAATGTTCCCGCGCCATGAGATGCTCGACCTCGTGTTGGTGGACGGCAGGGCGCGCGGCATCGTTGCGCGCGACATGATTACGGGCCGAATTGAGTCCTTCGCGGCCGATATGGTGGTCCTGGCCACCGGCGGATACGGCAACGTCTACTATCTCTCGACAAACGCCAAGGGCTGCAACGTGACCGCCATCTGGCGCGCGCATAAGCGCGGCGCGCTGTTCGCGAACCCGTGCTTTACGCAGATTCACCCGACGTGCATTCCGGTGACGGGCGACTACCAGTCGAAGCTCACCCTGATGAGCGAATCGCTCCGCAACGACGGCCGCATCTGGGTTCCGGCGAAGAAGGGCGATACGAGACCGCCCGACGCGATTCCCGAAAACGAGCGGGACTACTTCCTGGAGCGCAAGTATCCGGCGTTCGGCAACCTGGTGCCGCGCGACGTGGCGTCCCGGAACGCCAAAGCGGTATGCGACGAGGGCCGCGGCGTCGGACCGGGCGGCTACGGCGTGTACCTGGATTTCCGCGACGCCATCAAGCGGCTCGGCGCCGACGTCATCGCCGAGCGCTACGGCAACCTGTTCGAGATGTACGAGCGCATTACCGGGGAGGACCCGTACCGCGTCCCCATGCGGATTTACCCGGCCAGCCACTACACCATGGGCGGGCTCTGGGTGGACTACGACCTCATGAGCACGATCCCGGGCCTGTTCGTGGGCGGTGAGGCTAACTTCTCCGACCACGGGGCGAACCGCCTGGGCGCAAGCGCGCTGATGCAGGGCCTGGCGGACGGCTATTTCGTTCTGCCTTATACCGCCGGCAATTACCTCGCATCAAACAAGCTGGAAAAAGTGGACACCTCCCACGCGGCATTCCGGGCCGCGGAAGCCGAGGTGGCCTGCAATATCAAGCGCCTGCTGGACATCAAGGGTACACGCTCGGTCGATTCGTTCCATCGCGAACTCGGCAAGCTCGTGTGGGACTACTGCGGAATGTCCCGCAATGCCGAGGGCCTGAAGTACGCGCTAACAAAAATTCCGGAGCTGCGGGAGCAGTATTGGAGGGATGTGCGCGTGCTCGGGGAAAACGAGGAGTTCAACCAGTCGCTCGAGAAGGCGGGCCGGGTGGCGGATTTCTTCGAGTTGGCCGAACTGATGTGCCTCGATGCGCTCCAGCGCAACGAATCCTGCGGCGGACACTTCCGCGAGGAGTATCAGACGCCGGAAGGCGAGGCGCAGCGCAATGACGACGAGTATTCCTACGTGGCGGCCTGGGAATATCGGGGCGAGGGTAACGCGCCGGCCCTGCACAAGGAACCGCTGACTTTTGAGTACGTGCACCCAGCGCAACGGAGCTACAAATGAACCTGACTCTCCACGTGTGGCGCCAGAAGGACGCGAGCGATCCGGGAAAAATGGTTCGCTACGAAGCGAGAGACATCAGCACCCACATGTCTTTTCTGGAGATGATCGATGTGGTCAACGAAGACCTCATCGCGAAGGGAGAGGAGCCGATCGCCTTCGACCACGACTGCCGGGAGGGCATCTGCGGCATGTGCGGGTTCATGATCAACGGCATGGCGCACGGCCCCGAGCGCGGCACAACCGTGTGCCAGCTCCATATGCGCCATTTCAAGGATGGCGACGAGTTGTATCTCGAGCCCTGGCGCTCCCGCGCATTTCCGATCATCAAGGACCTGGTGGTGGACCGGAGCGCGTTCGACCGCATCATCGCGGCTGGCGGCTACATATCCGCGCGGACCGGCAGCGCCCCGGACGCGAACTCGATTCCCGTCCCCAAGGAAGACGTCGAGCTGTCCATGGATGCCGCCTCCTGCATCGGGTGCGGCGCCTGCGTCGCGATGTGCCCGAACGGCTCGGCCGCGCTGTTCACGGGAGCCAAGATTTCGCATCTCGGCCTGCTGCCGCAAGGCGAGCCGGAGCGCGACCGCCGCGCCATCGCCATGGTGGTTCAGATGACGCAGGAAGGCTTCGGGCACTGCACCAATATCGGTGAGTGCGAGGCGGTCTGCCCCAAGCAAATCAAGCTGGACGTGATAGCGCGCATGCACCGGAACTACCTGCACGCAGCCTGGACCGAACGGCAGAAGCAACGCTTCCGCGAAGCCCAGCCCGCCGAAGAGCCTGTGGCGGGCAACCGCCGGTAGCGGGCCGGACATCAGATCGGGTGCGCGAGGCCACGTCTGTGCGGCTGTTCACGCCGAGCCGGGACCTCCGGCAGAACCAAATCAACGAAGTGGATCTGGCAGTGGTTCACGTCGCAAGCTGCGAGGCAGCAACGGGCCACAAAGAAGAATGAGGTCGTGACATCCCGGATCTGCTACGAGGATGGCACGTGTACACAGTAGGTGCCGGATGCCACATCGAGCGCGTGAACAAGACCGGTTTGAAGAGCTGCGACCGCACTTTCATCGGTGGCTACGAGTGTTCGGGCTTGTGCTGGCTGCCGCGCTTGTTTGCACAGCAATCACCTACGGATCTGATCCGCTCGTACGAGTCGGCCCGTCGATACGACTGATCATATCCGTGTTCGGCTGCGTGGGGTTGGCGGGCTTTGCGCCGCTTGGCGGACTGCTCGTCGGCGAATGGCTGCTTGAAAGATACTCCGACACCCGAAGGATCGGCCGCTGATGCATCAGTTTACCCGCAAGGATCAGGAGACGGGGCTGAATTACTTCGGGACGAGATACTTCTCCCCCTTGCAGCGCACCCCCATTTTCACTTCCGCTCGCCTCAGCCCTCACTCGTCCGAGTCGGGGACTATACATCAGCCTGGTTTGTAAACGCTACTCAGCAATAGCGTGGATCCGTCTCGTTTGCTGGGCAGAAAAGCATTGACGGCGACCGAGCTCCCGAGTACAATACCCCTAATAGCACTATGCCTAATAATGAGATGCCTTCGGGCGCCCTGATGCTCCTCATCCTTCGCGTCCTTCGCACCGGACCACTGCACGGTTACGCGATCGCGCAGCGCATTCACGTACTTTCTTCTGAAGTCCTGCGTGTCGAGGAGGGAGCACTCTACCCCACACTGCAGAAGATTCTACTCAAAGGCTGGGTCAGTTCGGAGTGGGGTGTTTCCGATACGAACCGCAAAGTGCGGTTTTACCGCCTGACCGCAGCCGGCCGCAAGCAATTGGATGCCCAGTTAGCGGCTTACGAACGCCTTCATCAGGCCATCCAATCCGTTCTGCACACCGCCTGAGGACCATCACATGCCTGAGCTATTTCGACGTCTCGAGTACCTGCTCCATCACCGCCGGCTCGATCGTGAGCTTGCCGAAGACATGGAATTCCACCGCGAGATGGCGGCGCGAGAAGGCCGCTCGAATTTCGGCAACGCGCTCCGGCTGCGCGAGGAGGCTCGTGAAGCCTGGGGTTGGACCTGGATCGACCGCCTCTCGCAGGACCTTCGCTACGCCGCCCGCACGCTCCGCAAAGCGCCCGGCTTTACACTCGCCGCACTGTTAATGCTCGCAATCGGCATTGGCGTCAATGGCGCGGTTTTCGGCTTCTTCAATCTCATGGTCTTGCGACCGATCAACGTCCGTGATCCCGGTACGCTGCTGCGCTTTCACCGCCGCAGCCCTGCGCAGTATGCGTTCGCTGTGCCCTACCCGGAAGCGGCGTTTTTCCGCGAGCATTCCCGTACTCTTTCCGCCGTCATCTGTGTAAACACCAGCAGCGTCTCCATCGAAGGCGAAGAGAAGCCGGTCGATGCCAATTTTGTGACCGCGAATTTTTTCCGCGAACTCGGCGGCGAGTCCAAGATCGGAAGAACACTCGACCCCGTACTGGAGGACGACTCCGGCATCAACCCGGTCATCGTTCTGAGTCACGGATTCTGGCGGCGGCATTTCGGCGGCGATTCGTCGATTATCGGCAAGACCCTGAACGTCAATAACAAGCCGGCCATCGTGATCGGTGTTGCCCGCGGGGATTTCAGTGGCGTCGGATCAGGTGTGAGAGAGCCCGCCTTCTGGGCGGCCATTACCCAGCAGCCCTACTTCATCGACGGCAGCCGCTTGCTCGATGACCTCTCCGTTGAGAGCCCTGGGGTCAGCCTATGGGGACGCCTGCGGCAAGGCCAGAATCCGAAGGCCGCCGAAGATGAACTGCGGTCGCTCGCGGCCCAGCTTCGCCGTCAATATCCTGCGGCAATCTGGGAAGACGAGCGCCTGCCCAGCGAACCCGGCGGGTACGTCAGCAGCATGATCGCCGGCACCCGCCGCGGCACAGGAGCCGAGAAACGTGAACCCGTCTACCCGGTATTCGCGTTAGTCGGAACCCTCTCGCTTATGATTCTCGTCGTTGCGTGCGCCAATTTGGGCAGCATGCTGCTGGCGCGCGGCGTGGCCCGGCAGCGCGAAATGGCCATTCGCGTCGCCATCGGTGCCGGTAACAGCCGCCTGATTCGCCAATTATTCACCGAAAGCCTTTTGCTGGCACTTTTGGGGGCCGCCGCGGGTATGGCGTTGGGCGTTGTCGTCCTGCGCAGTCTTCTGGCGGCCACCGGCGCTCCGGCATGGCTGGATCCCTCGCCGGATTGGCGCGTAGCCGCGTTTGCCCTGGCCGCAGGCTTCGCGTCCGCGATAATGTTCGGGCTGACGCCGGCATTACAGGTCGGCCGGCAGCGGCGCCGCACCAACGCCACGCGCCAGATCCTGGTCGGTGCCCAGATCGCCGCGAGCTGCGTGTTGTTGATCGTGACGGGACTCCTGGTCCGGGCGCTGCACCATGTCACCTCCAGCTCCCCTGGTTTCGAATACCAACAGGTCGTTTCCATCTCTCCAGAACTCTCCAGGCGCGGCTACTCGCCGACCCGGTCGCAGGCGTATCTCGACGCGCTGCAAGACCGGGTTCGAGCTCTCCCCGGTGTTCAATCCGTCTCCCTGGCACTGAGTCCTCCTTTGGGTCGTGTCACGATCACCGCCGGAGCGGATCTGAACGGACACCATGTCGACTTTCAAGTGAACCAGGTAAGCTCCGAGTTTTTCGAGACTATGGGTATCCCGATCCTGCGCGGCCGCGCGCTGCGGCAGAATGAGCGGCACGTGGCCGTCATCAGCGAATCCATGGCCCGCATCGCATGGCCAGGACAGGATCCGCTGGGGAAGAGTTTCGCGTTGGGCGACAGCTTTGCCGTGGTGGGAATCTCGGGTAGCGTCCGTTCCGTCAAGTTCGGCGGTTCAGATACCGTGCAGGCCTATTTTCCAATCGAAGATGGTAACCGGTCTTCCCTCTCCATACTGGTGAAGACCGCCGGTTCGCCGCAGGATCTCGCCAGAGCCGCCCTCACGGAGGCCAGGCGCCAGGATCCGAGCACTTTCCCCACTGTGGAACTCCTGAGCGGCGCGTATCGGAGAAACCTCCAGGGCGCGGAGTATAGCGCCCTGGCAGTCAGCGCCTTGGGGTCGATCGCTCAGCTTCTGGCCTGCTTCGGAATTTTTGGATTGGTGTCCTATGCGGTTTCCCAACGCACCAAGGAAATCGGCATTCGCATGGCGTTGGGCGCGAAACCTGGGGAAATCCTCTATGTCGTGCTGCGCCACCTTTCAGTCCCGGTCCTTGCTGGCCTGATGGCCGGAGTCGCGGGAGCGGCCGGGCTGGCCCAGTTCCTCCGCGGAAGGCTCTACGGCATCAGCAATCTCGATCCGATGGCATACCTGGCTGCCATCGCAGTCTTTGTCGTAACCGTCGCGATGGCGGCAGTCCTGCCTGCTCGAAAAGCCCTGAGCATCGATCCCTTGCGCGCTCTTCGTCATGAGTAGCGATTGAGGGCCGGGCATGCCCGGGCCCCTACAGGAAGCATCGTTTTCGGCGCATTGCGCCACTGGACTTGCTGCGCCCTGTAGGGGACGTGATCGCGCGCATGCACTGGGTGCCAAGGCGGGTGCGGCCGGTCGTATGATCGGAGTCGTGGAACACTCGGAGAGCATCGAATTCGGGCAAGTAATCGCGGAGCGGGAATTTGCGCCGTTTAGAGAGGACGGCACTTCGCTAAAGATCGCGATTCGTCTCGGCAAGCCCTTCCAAGAACCGGCAACGGGTGAATACCGCTGTCCAATTCAGATCCTCGGGACCGGTGATGAAGGTATCCGCGCACCATGGGGCGAGGACCCATTTGTGGCGCTCCAATATGCGATTGATCTTGTTGGACAGCTACTTGACGATATAGTGCGGCGTGAAAAGCTGGAGATTCGGTTCCGTCCCGCTTATCCCTCTCGAACAAGCTGGATCTGGCGCTATCCGCCACACTGAACCGACATCGCCGGAACTGTTGGGTTGGCGCTAAGGCGAACGCCGGTCTGCGAGACTCCCGAACAGCGCGGTGCAGATATTCGGAATTTTGTAGCTTTTCCCCAAAACCCCTCTTGACATCACCGAATAACCGATGCACGATTGTAGACGATCTAGGTTGTAGATGATCTATGTATCCAATGCCGAAACGCTCGGATGTACCCATGCGGTTCTTGAGCCTCTTGTTATCGGTTGGAATGATCGTCTTCGCACAGAGCAAGCCCGCGCCGCCGCAGGTGGACAAAGCGCTACGCGACCGAATCACGGCGTTTTATCAGGCACACGCCGACGGCAGACCGCGCCTCGCCGAGCCGATTGTCGCTCCGGAGAGCAAAGACCTGTTCTTCTCGCTTCTGAAGCCCCGCTACTTGAGCTTCGAAATCCTCAAAATCGAGTATTCCGATGACTACCAGCGCGCCATCGCCAGCGTGAATTGTGAAGAGGAACTTTTCATCATGGGGGCGGGCAAGCAGAAGGTCAAGATGCCGCTGAACAGTTGGTGGGAGTTGTTGAGTGGGGAGTGGTATTGGTATGTGGATCTGAAGGCCGTGCGGCAGACGCCGTTCGGCCCGGTGCAGTACACGTCAGAGTCCCAGGATTCCCCCTCCTCGCCTTTCACAATGCCGAAAGGACCAAGCGTGCAAGAGGTGACGAGCATGTTCAGCGCCGGAAACATAATCAGCGCCGACAAGACCGAGGTGCGGCTGAGCGCCGTCCAACCCTCCTCGGACAGCATCGTGTTGAAGAACGCTGTGCCCGGCACGGTGAAATTCTCGGTCGAGCGGCCGGGTCTAGAAATCCCTGGATTTGAATTCAAACTGGAACGGGCAGACGTGCCGATGGGCCAGACCGCTACGCTCACGTTTCACTACGAGCCAAAGGGCGCCGCCCCGTCATCGCCCGTGGTGCTGAACGTCGTGGCCCAGCCCACCGGCAAGGTGATCCCCATCCGGATCACGTTTGTGTCGTCTGAGAAGAAGTAGTGATGATCGAGGTATCAACATGCCGAAACCCTCAGATTTGTTGCAGGGCACGCTGGATCTCCTGATCCTGAAGGCAATCAGCCGCGAACCGGCCCACGGGTGGGGGATCGCGAAGCGGATTCAGCTCCTCTCGGATGAAGTGTTGGCCGTGCAGCAGGGTTCGCTCTACCCGGCGCTGCACAGGCTCGAACAACAGGGGTGGATCACCGCCGAGTGGAAGGAAAGCGATCTCGGCCGCGAGGCCAAGTTCTACACGCTGACCCGTGAAGGCCGGCGTCAACTCGAGCGCGAGTTGGAGACCTGGAACCGCCTCTCCTCCGCGGTGCAGCTCGTCCTGAAGCGTGCGTAACCGGAGGCGATGCATGCGGCTTCTTCGCGTTCTTCGTCAGCGCGTCCGGTCGCTCTTCCGCGGCGCAGAAGCGGATGCAGAGCTCGCCCGGGAGCTGGCGTTTCACCTGGAACAACTGACCCAGGAGAACATCGCCTGCGGAATGGATCCCGCGGCGGCACGGCTCGCCGCGCAGCGTACCCTGGGCGGCGTGGCGCAGATCGAGGAACAATGCCGGGATCATCGCCGCATCCGCTGGCTGACGGACCTGCTGAAAGACTTCGTCTACGCGCGGCGCACGCTGGCCAAGTCGCCCGGCTTCACGGCGCTAGCCGTGGTCACCCTGGCTCTCGGGGTCGGCGCGAGCATCGCCGTTTATGCGCTCTCCGAGGCTATCCTGCTGCGCTCGCTTCCTTACCCCGAGCCGGAACGGCTGGTCAGTATCATGGAAACGCACGCTCGGGTGGGCGTCGGCATCGTCAGCGAGGAGAATTTCCGCGACTGGCAGGCGTCCAACACCGTCTTCGAGCGGATGGCCTTCACAACGATCTCACAGGCGACTCTGACCGGGTATGGCGAGGCGGAGCAGATCGAAGGCCGCTCCGTCTCCGAAGGCTTTTTCGAGTTGCTGGGCGTCCAGCCGAAGCTTGGGCGTTGGTTCGCCCCCGAGGAACAGAAGCCCGGGGCGGCCTGCGCGGTTATGGTGAGCCACGGGTTCTGGGTGCGCAAGCTCGGAGCGCGTCCTGAGTCCGTGGGCAGCGCCATCGCTTTGAACGACAGGCCGTGCCGTATCACCGGGGTCATGCCCGAAAGCTTCCGCTTTAACGAAAGCGGCCCCGGCGTGGCCGGGTATTGGACGCCCGTCGGCGGTGTCTGGCACAACCGCATGGCGCGCGGGAACTGGGCGTACGCGCGGCTCCGGCGAGGAGTTTCGGTCGAGACCGCGCAGGCTCAGATGAGCCAGATCGCCGCCCGGCTCGCGCGAGCCTATCCGGAGAACGCCGGCTGGGGCACACTGGTGAGCAGCATGCGAGCCGTGTTGCTGCACCAGGTCGGCCACGAGCTCCTGATTTTTGCCGCGGCGGCGCTGATCGTGCTGCTGGTGGCCTGCGCAAACGTCGCCAGTCTCCTGCTCGCGCGCGGTATCGGCAGATCCAGGGAAATCGCGGTGCGGGTGGCGCTGGGCGCGGGACGCACGCGCGTGGTTCGGCTCCTGCTGGCCGAGAGCCTGCTCCTCTCCGGCATGTCCGCGGCGCTGGGAGTCGCCTTTGCCGTGTGGCTGCTTCGGGCGGCGATCTCGGCTGCCCCGCCCACGATGCAACTTGGCGACACGGTTTCGCTGAGCCCATCGCTCGCAGTCTTCGCCGTGGGGCTGACTCTGTGCACGGGCCTGCTCGCCGGGCTTTGGCCGGCCTTACGGGGATCGCGGACAAACCTCGAAAGCGACCTGAAAGAGAGCGGTGGTGCGCTGGTTGCCGGAAAACGCCAGGTGCGTTCTCTAAATGCCCTAGTGGTGATGGAGGTCGCTCTCTCGGTGGTGCTGCTCACGTTCGCCGGCCTCCTGGCGAAGAGCTTCACGCACCTGCTGGAAACCAACCTGGGCTACCGCACCGACCACCTCCTAACCTTCCAGATACCGTTGCCGGCCTCACGATACCGGACGGCCACAGCACGCCTCCACTTCTGGGACACACTGCTGCCACGACTGGCCGCCATCCCCGGCGTGCTCTCCGCGGCGGCGTCGAACAGCATCCCGCTGTGCGGAAGGTTCGACGGCGCACCGGCGGAAGTGGAAGGACAAGCGAAGCACCGCGACTGGACCGACGTGGTGACGCGCGGGGCAATCGTTACCCCGGATTATTTCCGCACGATGGGGATCGGGCTGCGCGCCGGGCGGACCTTCAACGCGCGCGATACCGCCGGCGCCGAGCCGGTGGTTATCGTCAACGAGGCATTCGTGCGCAAACTGCTGCCCGACCGTGTGCCGATCGGTACGCGCGTGCGTATTGGCGGCGCACCATGGGCACGCATTGTCGGCGTGATCGGGGATCAGCGCTACTTCGGCCCCGCGCAAAAGCTGGAGGCGGAAGCATATATGCTTTATACCCTGGCTCCGTATCTCCAGTTTGTCTCGATCCACACGGCCGTTCCCGAGCAGGGCGTGATCGCGGAGGCCCGTAGAATTATCCGGCAATTCGATGCGGGACTCCCCATGACCGAAGTGCGGACCATGCGGCAGTCGGTGGACCTATCAATTTCGCTGAAGCGCCAAATGATGACGCTGGTGGCGGGTTTCGGCGTCGTCACCCTGGTAATGGCCACTATGGGGCTTAGCGGCATCATGCTCTACACGGTCTCCCGAAGGCGACGCGAGATCGGTCTGCGAATTGCGCTGGGGGCACGCCCTGGCGACATCTCGCGCAACGTGCTCGCCTCCGCCGCGAGGCTCGTGGCGGCGGGTTCGGCCATCGGCGTTCTGGCGGCTCTGGCGAGCGGTCGCGTGCTTGAATCGCTGCTCTACGGCGTGCGATGGTACGACCCGGCGACTCTGGCCACGGCCCCCGCCGTGCTGGCCGTCATCGCGCTCGCGGCCTGCCTGCTGCCCTCGCGGCGGGCGGCGGCGGTAGAGCCGATGCAGGCTCTGCGGCAGGAATAGCGCAGCTATCCCTGCTTTCTCTGCAGCTCTTCCAGCCGGGCGGTCAAAGCGTCGATCTTCGAGGAAAGAGCATCGAGATCTTCCCTCTTAGGGAAGCCCATGCGATCGAGCGCGGCTGCGGCTCTCTCGTCGAAAGCGGCCTCCGCCGCCCCGGCGCCGCGGCCGATCTTGTCCATGAACTGCCTCAGCCTGTCGCCGACGTCGTCAACCGCTTCGGAGACCTCGTGGCCGGCTCTCTTGCTCTGCTCGACCACCGTCGGCTCCACTTCCCTGCCCTTTTCCACCAGCGCGTTCAGGACACGCCCGGTCTGCTCGCCGGCTACGGCCGCGAGGCCCAGTCCGGCCCACCACACGTGGCGCAAAGCGTCAATTACCGGCTCCGCCTGCGAGCGGCGCTCGCCCGTTCCGGTCGTTTCATTCGGTGTTGTCCCCATGTCTCTCCTCCGTTTGCAGTGAGTCGATCACTTTCTCCAACCTGGCCAGGCGCTCCCGCAGCCGGGCCATTTCATCGCACGTTTCCCTGACCGGCCGCAGGCGCCGGAGCGAGCCCTCGATCAGCACATCCAGATTGCGATTGAGGGCGGCGACCCCGGTCCCCACAAGCTTTCCGCCTCCGCGCAGCAGATCATGCAGGAACTGCGGGGGAAGCGGCCTCCGCCGGCTCGCCTGTTCTTCGAGTACGACCTTCGCCAAGGTCTCGGCCGTGAGATCGTTTCCAGTCGCGTTATCCGTGACCACGATCTCCTCGCCCGCCCTCACCAGGTCTGCGATTTCATCCAGGGAAATGTAGCGCTTAGCGACGGTGTCGTAAAGCTTCCGGTTTTCGTAGCGCTTGATGAGGCGGGGCATCCACCCCTGTTATAACGCACCGCGTCATGAGCGTCAAGGGTTTTTGTCAGAACATTCGGTCCTGGCGCTTCAGCGTGCCGAAGGAACCGAGGTTGGCCACGGAGAAGGCGAACACGTACTGGTTCTCGTTGCGGTCCAGGAGGCCGATGCGGCGGTATTGGATGCTGAAGCCGCAGCAGTCGGTGTTGTAGGTGACCTGGGTCGTTGCCACCCGCATAATCCCGAACTTGAAATCGTAATTGGCGCCGAACCGGGCGTTCCATCCGCGACGATTTTCATTGCCCATCCTGAACTCACCGAAGAGCTGGTTCGAGGCCGGCGAGAGCAGCGGAACTCCGCGGATGGTGTTGTGCAGAAGGGTAACCGAGTAGTCGTTAATGCGGACGTCCGCCCCGATGCCGCTGTTCACCACCTTGTGGCGCAGGGGGTCGTAATCGGCGCGCCAATCGATCCCGATGTTCGGCAGCGGGCTCGCGCGCAGCACGGAGACAACGGGCGAATAGTTACGCGGGCCGTCGATGAAGGCGTACGGGGTCAAATCGAGGGCGCTGAGAACTGTGTTGCGCTGCCCGGGAACAACGGCGCCGCCGAAAGTGGGATCAAAGTACCGCTTCTGCCACACCTGCCAGCTCAGGAGCTCGTCTACATTGCCGCCCGGCCGCTTCGCGAAGATGCGGTTGGTAAGGGACAGCTCGAGCTCGTTGGTATTCGAGTACAGTTCCGTCTCATCGAAGCGGACGTACCGGTCGAAATCGGTGATGCCGGTCACATAGCGGTAAGCGATGCGAGGCTCGATGACGTGCTTGATAGTGCCGCGGAAAACTCGTGAGAGCGAGGGCGGAACGAGCGTGACGTCGAACTCGCGGGCGCCTCGATTCAGATTGCGCCCGACTATGCTGCCGTCGCGCTGGCTCTCCCCGTAATGCGTCTCGCGGATAGCAACGCTCGGAATCAGGCTGAAGTCTTTCCAGCGCAACGCGGTAGTGACCCGCGGATAAAGGTCCATGCGCTCCATGAACTGCCGTGTTTGGAAGAGCAACTGCGTGCGATGCAGCAGTCCGGCACTCGAATCCCATGAGATCCAGAGAGGGAGGTTACGCCACAGGCGGCGATCGCGGCTCGTAAAAGTCACTTCGGGCAGCTTGCGGATTACGACGGTGTCGCCGGGGAGAGTGCTCTGGAAGTTCTCATTTCGCTGCATGAGCACATTCAGTCCGAAGGTGGACCAATCCTTTTCCAGATACCCGACGGAGTGAACTTCCGACTGGATCATCTCGTTGATGGATTCGGTGAAGTTCCGCCGAAACACGAACGAGCTGAGATAATTCGCTTCCACGCGCGCGCGAAAGCCGTGGGCGAGCTCGGAGCGCGCCTGCACGGAAGCGAGCACCCCGCCCTGGTTCAGCCGGTCATTCACGCCGTAGACGATGGCGTCGAAATCCGTCCTTGCGTTCGGCTTGCCGCGGAATTCAACGCGATGCGCCGGACCGCGCTGGGTGAAATACTGAGCGAGGTAGGTGGCATCATAGCTGCGGTTGATGGCCCAATAATAGCCGCCTCCGAGCATTTTTCCGCGGCGCGAACTGTTGCCGAAGGTGGGAGTCAGAAAGCCGCTGCGGCGCGGCAGCTTCTCGAGCGACTTGTAAAAAAACGGCGTATAGAACAGCGGCACCCACCGCATCCGGAAGACGCTGCGGTAGGCGATAGCGCGCTGGTTCGGGACGATATCGAAGACCGGACCCCGGAGAACCCACCACGGCTTCGGCATCTTGCAATTCGTGATGAAGCCGTCGTGGAGCACGTATTTTTCCTCGCGGCGCTCGGCCCACTTGCCCTCGAAATGGAACGGGTTGGTCGACGGCAGAATGCCTTGCCGCGGCGTGAATTCCACGGGTGACGTCCCTTTGACGTTGTAGAACTTGCCGGTCTCCTTATCGACGTTGTAGTCGACTCGATCCGCCCAGAGCTCTTCCCCGCCCTCGAAATGCTGGAGGTGGACGTTGCCGCGCGCCTGGGCATCGCCGGTCTCGCGGTTGTAGTCGATTTCATCGGCTTTGAGCAGCAGGTCGCTGGTTTGGACCTTGGCCGCGCCGCGCAGCCGGTACCACGAGCCCTCCTGCAACTGCGTGATGGCGCCGACAAGCGCGAAGCCCTCGGGAACATCATCGGGCGGAGTGATGCGCAGTTTGCGCGCGACCGGCGCGGTGTGCGGTGTTTTGGCGGGCGCTATGAGGACGGAGGATGGCGGATGCGGCGTCTGGGCGAACGCGAGAGGGGCAAAAAACATGAGCACAAGCATATTTTTTGCGTTATACCCCGAATGTTCGTGACAAATCCGGCCGATTATGTTACTAAGACCTTGATAGGTTTTATTTTGCGTAAGGCCCCAAAAGCTCAAGCCGACCATCGTATCACGGACGAATCGGCCTGCCGCGGGGTTGCAGCATAGTCGAGGCAAAAGCGGTGCGCTGTAGATATTGCGGATTTTCAATCTCGGAGCACGACCACCGGTGTCACCATTGCGGCCGCTCGCTCGGCCGCCCTCAACCCCTTCACATGATGGGGAATTCCGCGGCGGTTCCGGCGCTGGCGCCTGAGCCTCCTGCGGTCGAGGAAGATCGAACGCGGCCGGGCAAGCCGCTTCGACAGGCGTCGCTGTTTGCGACCGAAAGGCCCAAAGTTATCCCGTTTGAATCGGCGGCGGCGGGCCGGATCGCTCGCGACCGGACGGTCCGTACGCGCCGGCAGCAGCCCTCTCAGACGCAAACGGGAACGGCTCAGCGAACCGTTCAGCAAAATCTGGATTTCGAATGCCGACCGCGCGCGCAGCGGCAGCACGCGGTCTGCGTCGAAGCTCCGATAGCCGGACCGCAGATCCGCCTCAAGGCGGCCCTGGCCGACGGCGTCATTATGGCGTCGGGCGTGGCGCTCGCGGCGCTGGCGTTCCGCCTCGTGGGTGGAAGCTTCATCCTGACGAAACAGACGGCGCTATTCCACGCTGGAGCAGTAGCGGCAATGCTGCTGTTCTACCAGTTGTTCTGGTGCGTGCTCGGCCGGGAGACCGCGGGCATGCGCCTCTTCGGCTTGCGCCTGGTCACCTTCGACGGTTCCGCGCCGGAATGGCGACTGCGCGTGCTTCGGTTCTGGGCAACCTGCCTCGGCGCGGTCGCGGCGGGCATGGGGCTGGTTTGGGCGCTGGTAGACGAAGAGCAGCTCACCTGGCAGGATCATATTTCCAAGACCTTTCCGATGGTTCACGACCCCAATCCGGGCACGTTCCATAGGAAGTAGCGCGGAGCGGGCCGGGCGTTCGGGCGTTCCCTTGAAAATCAACGGGTGTGCCCCCGCGAATCCGCCTCCGTTGAAAGTCAGCGTTACCCGGGAGCCGCCCACGGGCGACGCATGCGTCGCCCCTACAAGACGCATCCTGTAGGGGCCGGGCATGCCCGGCCCGCTCCGGGCCGCCGCAACTGTGCGCCGACTTTCATCGCTATCGGCGGCCCGCAGGGCCATGGGAACTCCGTTGAAAGTCACGGTCGACTCCGGGGCCGCGGCGACGACGCGCCTACTTTCATCGCTATTCGCGGGCCCTCGCGGTCGCGGCTCAGAACCGGCACGAAACCGAGCCGCGACTGCGAGGGAGCAGTTTCACTGCACGGCAGCCATAGTCAGTGATCGCTCCTGCTCCGGCGTGTACCTGCATTTGGGTCCCGGACCATTCCGCAAGTTCAACCGCGCCTCAAAAAGACAGGGGTCGATTTCGAGCGCTCGTTGAAAGTCCGCCATGGCGGCATCCTTCTGCCCAAGTGCGAGCAGGGCTGCGCCGCGGTTATTCAGGGCTCGAGGGTCGCGCGGCGCGAGCGCCAGTGCCCGGCCGAACTCCTGTAGAGCTTTGTCCGGATCCCCGGCCTGGAGATGAATCCGCCCCATCTCCGAGGCTACCTCGGGCGCTTCGGGCGCCAATTCCTGGGCCTGGCGGAGAAGATCGAGGGCACGATAGCCTCCCACGGCTCGAGCAAGCTGAACCTTGGGACGCACCGCGCCCGGAGAGGCGTGCACAGCCTCCTCCCAAAGCGATTGTTCCGTCTGCCACACACGCATCCGCCCGGCACTGAGAAAGATCAGCGCCACCCCGATGGCGGCAATCCAAGGCCATCGTAACCGGTTCAGAAGCAACCCGCCTCCGGCGGCGACTGCCAGCATCGGCAGATACATGCGGCGGTCCGCAGCCAGATCCGCCGCCGGAAAAATCGAAGAGGAGGGCAACAACAGTACGATTGCGATCACGAAAGGCCACCACTTCGCTCTCCAGGAAATCAATAGAAGGGCAGCCAGCAGGGGCCATGCGACCCAGTCGGTCCATGCGGGATGAATCTCCGGGTCCACGGTGAACCCCCATGGGACGGCCACCAGTCGCAGATAGCGCACAATGACCGAGCCCTGCTGCGAAAGGTAGGCCCAGGGAGATACCCCCGCTCCCGAGCCGACGGACTCGCCCAGCGCCTTCGCTACCCACATGACGTGCAGTCCGGCGGCGAGCGACAGCGCCAGCATTGCTACCAGCGGCGCCTTGAATTGCCGGGCCCGCGCTTTATCGAGCAGGCACAAGGCGAGAGGAAAGGCGGCCGCTTCTTCCTTTCCCAGCAGCGCCAAGGCGAAGAAGCACACCGCCAGCCAGGGGCGACCTTGAATCCACGCCAATGCGGACAACAGACTGAACAGAGCGGCGATCAGAACCGCGCGCGCGAACACGTACGCGACGGGCTCGCTCTGGATCGGATGAATCGCAAACAGCAACGCTGCAATCAGAGCGGCACGCGGGGGAACAATCCGGCGCAGCAACTCCCACAGCAGCAGGACTACGCCGATGTGCAGCGCGAGGTTGAGCGCGTGATAGCCAAATGGCTCTCGTGCGCCGGCCTGATAATTGAGCCAGAAGCTCAGATACGTGAGAGGCCGCGTTCGCAGCGGGCCCCAGACTTGCCACCAACCGGACGGCGACGTTGCGACCGGGTCCGAGAAAATGCCGTAATCATCGAAATGGAATGAGGACGTTACCGCGGCCCCGAAAGCCGCGAACGCTGCCAGGACCAGAAACAATGGTTCGCGAAGGCGAGTCGACCAACCCACACCTTATCGTAGGCGAACTCGCTCAATTCTTGTACTTTCTGACGCCGACTGCCCCAATGGCCAGGAGGCCGAAGCCGATCAGGAGGAAAGCGCCCGGGTCCGTCACGGGCTGCGCGGACTGAAGCGCCATGGCGGGCTGGGCGGCGCTGGCGGTTGGAACGACTTGCGAAACGAATCCCAAAACGTACAATAACCCCTTCCACATCCGGGCATCCCCCCCTGTATACCTAAATGATACGGCTCTTGACGGGGCTGCTTCAAGGTTTATTAATGTGTTCGCCCATTATTTGAACGTCTTCTTGTAGTAGAGGTCTATGCCGATACGCCCATCAAGCTGGCGCACTCCGACGGCCGACCACTGTGGGTCGATGGCCCATTCCAGCCGGATCGCCTCGGGGTTCGCTTCCGACAGGCTCTGGACATAGGTGAGGCTAAAGCTGGGCGAGATTTGCTGTTCAATGGTGATCTGCGTTTGGGGCGTGCTCGAATTCCCGATGATCTGAGGGTTGATCTGCAGCTGCGAGATGCCGAACAGGCGCTGCAGCCGCCCGGTGACCGGAGTCGCGATCGCCTGACCGAGAAGCGCTGACGCGCCTATCTGCTGAAGGGCTTGCTGCTCGGTTGTCGCAGCCCGGCTCGCGGCGAGCACAGGGTCGGTAGTAGGGGACCGGCCGGCGGCAAGGAGCCCGAAGATATCGGAAAACAGCAGGGGCGGATCGGAGGAGTAGGTAAGCTTCAGACGGTCAATCGGTCCCGAGATCATCACACTTACGACGATGCCTCTGGCCTTGGTCTCCAGGCCAATGTTGAGGATCGGCTCGATTCGTTGCGGGTTGAAGAACGAAATCGTGCCGCGGTTGACAGTGTACCTGTTGCCGAAGAACAGGATTTCACCTTCCGTGATATTGATGCGGCCCAGCATGCCCGGCTGCGTAGGCGTGCCGCGCAGCCGCACGCTCCCGGCGGCCTGCACGTTCTGGGCAAGCGCGGTGAAGAACTGAATTCCAGGCGCGGTCGCGATGCGCACATCGAGACGCATGCCGCCGAGAAAGCCTTGCTGCGCCACCGGGACGGTCTTGGGCGGGCCGCTGGGCGAGAGAAGCGCGCCGACATCGGTATCCGTGCGCAGGATGATTTCTAGGACACTGATGTCTCCCGACAGCACGCTGCTGATCGAGGTACCCGAGAGGTCGAGCGTGGCATTGACCTTGGTGGAGACATTCGCGGGATAGTCGATGCGCACCTCGTCGGCCTTCGCCTGGAGCCGGAAATCCATGACGGACGCCCCGTAGTGCACCGTCCCGCTAATCGAGACCGTGCCGCCTCCGGTCTCGCCGGTGATCCGCTGGATCACTGCCTGCGTGCCGCTGAACAGAATGACGCCGTTGGCGTTCGAGATGCTGTTGGGGAAGTCAGTCACTTTGAGTGACGCCTTCTGGAGTTCGAGGCGGCCGTTCACGTCGGGTTTCGACAACGTGCCCTGAATGGCCGCGTTCAGCAGCGCCGCGCCCGAGGAGGTCAAGTCGGGGTTGAAACTCTGGGTGAGTTCCAGTCCAATGCGGCCATCCGCGCGGAAATCGAGTGCGTTGTTTTTGTTGAAATACATTGCGCCGGCAAGAGTGATGTCGGTCGCAGGGCCCACAAGCCGGGCGGGCTGAAGCCGCAGCACGGATTGCGCGAGCGTTGCGGCAATCGGGCCGGCGTTGCGCAATGCGTAGGGCGGCTGCACGCGGGTGGGCGGCCTGAGTTCCAGTTCTGTCAGCCGGATCGTTCCGGTGAGGTCCGCGGGCCGGAACACGGGACCGGAGATGGCGACACTTCCGGCGAGCGTCCCTTCCATGCCGCCCGGAATCTTGCGCGATACAGCGGGGGCGAGCCGGGCGACCGCGCTCAACTCAACCGGCGAGAAAGTCAACCTGGCCTGGATGGGATAATCGCCGGACAACTGCCAAGTGCCTGTTCCACGAATGTCCGAACCGGCGAGGCCGGAGCGCAGGTCGAGGGCCAGATTCGACCCGCGAGTCCCGGCGGTAAGCACGAGTCCGCCGGCGGGTTGACCGTCGATTTGAAGAGACCCGGCGGCGAGTTTCGCATGGAGGCTGGAAAGTGCGAAAGGCAAAGGCGCGTTGGCAGGATTCAGCGTCCCGGCGCCGTCCGCCCGCAGCTCGAGAACACCCGAAAGGCCGGGGCTGTGAGTGGCCAGCGTGCGGATACGGCTCAGTTCCAGCGAGCTGGACGCGATGTGGAACTCGAATCCTCCCGTGTGGCGGTAGATGCCGCTTACTTCAAGACGCCCGGAGGGGGCCGCCACTTGCGCAGAGGTAAGTTGCAGCGCCGAGGCCGAGTAGATTCCATGCGCCTCCACGCTATCGAACGGTTCGCCGTGGAACGTTCCCTTGCTCACGGCGATGGCTATGGCCGCGCGCGGGTTGTCATAAGTCCCCGAAAGACTTGCATCGGCAGACAACAAGCCGCTCGTATCCGGCGCGGGCCGCCCCACGGCGGCGAGGAGCAATTCGACCCGCGCGTTCCTCACCGATGCGGAAGCTGCCACGGGACTGGTGGGCTGCGGTTTCCAATCGACCAGACCGATGGAGGCATCAAAGCGCGCATCGAGTTGCCGCTGGTTGAGAACTGCACTGCGGATCGCGGCGCCGTTTGAGGCAAGCGCGAGACCGGCGGTGAAGCGGTCAAAGGTCTGGCCTTTCACGACGAAGTTGGTGAGCGAGGCCTTGCCCGTGATGCGCGGGTCCCGGATGCTGCCTGTAACGGTGACATCGATACTGGCCTCGCCGTTCACGAGTTCGACCGGGAGCTTTTGCGGCGGGTTGCTTGAGACGAGGGCAAGCACCGGGAGGAGGTCGTTCAAGTTGCGTGAGTCCGTGCGAATGCTCAACCGTTTGCCGGTGATTCCGGAAAAGTCGAAACGCGTCGAGGGGAGTGCCAGAAAAGAGTTGGCGAACGCGAGGCTGTCACTGGGGCCGCTATAAGCGGCGTCGAGCCGGCCGGTAACCGGGATTCCGCCGGGCCGCGGTCGAATGGCGAGTTTCGCGGAGGCGAGGAGTTGTGACGCGAGCGCTCCGCGCAGGCTGCCCTCAGCGTGGACCGGGCCGGACACGGCGCCGCTCCAGGCAAACTGACGGCGCCCGTACGCGGCGGCCGCCTGTTGCAGGTCGATGCCGCGCAGCGTACCGTCCACAAAAAAGCGGTCATTGTTGACGATTTCGGCGCTGCCCTGGAAGGCGCCGCCAAGCGCCCCGATGCGCAGGTTGGAAAGCGAGACCCTGCCGGATACCACGCGCACGTCGCTTGAGACGCTCACTCCGGAGAGACTCGCCGTGCCGGCCTTCAAGGTCACGTTTCGCGCGCTGAACCTGGCCTTGACCTCTAGGCCGTTCCGCCCCGTGGTGGCTGTGCCGGCGACGTGTACGGTCCCGGCACCCAAGGAAGGCAGGTTCAGCAGGTTCTTGAGTTCGTCCATCGTGAAGTCGCCGCTGAATTGGAAAGTGCCGGTGAATGACTGCAAGTTGGCAAGGGCCCCCGAGGCTTCCAGAGACGAGCCGCCCATCACGAGATTCAGAAATTCGAGCTTCGCCTGGCCGCCCTCGATGGACGCCGATGCCCACACGCCGACCGGTGGCGTACCCAGGGTCTTCAGGAGCAGTGAGGGCTGGAAGGAGCGGGCAAGTTCAGCGAGTGCGAGGCGCCCGCCGAGGCGAACCGATCCGCGCGGGGCGGTGAGGTCGGTGAATCTGCCGGAGGCCTGAAGGCGGGAGGCGGGCGCGTCAAACCGGGCGTTGGCGATCGTGAGCGCGTTTTCGGTGACTTCGAGCGGAACATCGATGTTTACCGGCAGCGGCGGGTTGCCGTCCGAATTCATTTGGACGGGCGCGGCGAAAACTCCGCCGGTGTAGCGCGCCGGAACGGCGTGGTAGGCAAATTGCGCGGTGACGTTTTCACCGTGCAGGTCGAGCGGAATCCTCCGGTCGGCTACGACGAGCACGCCATGTGTGGCCTGAAATTGCGCGATGCCCATGTTCATGATCGTCTTTAGGGGCGGCTCTGGGCGCGGGACAGGCGTAGAGGCTGGCCGCGGGAGATTCGTAACGCCGTCGGGCGCTACCCCCACGTAGATCCGGGGCCGTTCAATTACGAGAGACCGCACCTCGAGTTTCCGGTGAAGTGTGGCGCCGGGCTTGAGTGCGACGCGCACCGAATCCGCGCGAAACAGCGGCGGCGCGCCGGGCGGTTCCGTCCCATGCAGGACGAAACCGGTGACTTCGGCGGTAAAGCTGCCTGGCGAGAGGGCAAAGCTACTCACCTCGGCGCGGCCTCCGGTCGCCTGCTCGATCCCGGCGATGACGCGCCGGCGCGCCATGTCGCGAAACCACGGCGTACGAACGAGCACCAGCACGGCAGCCAACAGAAGAAGTACCGCGGCGAGAGCGGAAACAGCGGCAATGATGGCAATCTTCAGAGCGCGGCTCACTGGAAAGCCTCCTTGACGAATCGAATCCGGACGCCGGCGCGGGCCTGCTTCAACCACGCTTCCATTTGCTGATCCACGGGGTGGAAACGATATTCGGTAAAGCGAAGGGCCGCCAGTTCCCAGCGCAGGTGCGCCAGCAACTCCTTCTCGGAGATGCCGTACTTTTCGACCGCCACCCGGAACGCGGCATCGTCGTGGAAGCGCGTTTCTTTTAGCTCCTTGAGAATCTGCTCCGCATCGGCCTGCGACGGCTCCGGGAACTTGCTGATGCGCATCTCGCGCCGGATGAGAGCCTGGTCTACCAGGCGTTCGGCCGTTCGGCGGCGTGCGGCGGGACTGAAGTCGAGTGGTCCGCGGTTCAGAAAGGCGACGATGCGGATTTCGTCGAGCACCTGGCCCTCCGTGATGACCTCATCGCCGACCGTGACTGCGATGCGGTCGAGGATCTGAGCGGGCTTTGTATCGGGGCATGGCATTAGGCAACGGGGGCTAAAGCCCCGTGATGGTGATGCCATACGGCATGGCTGAAGCCATGCCCTGATACAGGTGGGCCGGGCATGCCCGTCCCCTACAAACACCAGCAGCAGGAGTGCCGCCCCGGCGTCCATCAGAACGCCTGCCCGATGGAGATGAAGAACTGGAAGTGGCTGATCTGCTGCTGTACATGCTGAGCCGTGCCGCTGAGCAGTTGCTGAGTGGTTCCCTGCAGCCCAAAGAATTTGGGAGGGTTGATGCTGTAGGCAAAGTCCGCGCGGAATGGCCCTACGGGAGTGCGATACCGAAGGCCGAAGCCGACAGCATGCACCATGTAGTTGAAGTCCGCGATATTTCTCTGGTGCACACGGAACGAGATCTGCTGAATGGTGGAGTACGTATTCCCCATGTCGTGGAAAAGCACCGCGTGGATGTTCTCACCCCAGAATGGGAACCGCAGCTCCGTGTTGTGGATCAGAAGGGCGTTGCCGCCAAGTGGAAAGCCGGTGACCGCGTCGCGCGGGCCGGATTGATTTTGGGGAAAACCGCGATGGGATGAGGGGCCGCCGGCATATAGCCGTTCGGGCAGCGGGATACTTTGCGAGGAGGGGACACCGGGCGGCACGTCAAAAGGAGCCAGCCACCCGAACTGAATCCGCCGCGCGAGCACGAGATTCTTCCTGAACGGGTGATACGTCGCGTTGGTGGCGAGAAGGCGCGTGAAACTGCGCTGCGAGCCCAAAAACCGCGCGGAAATTCCAGTCTCGATCGTGCTGAAGATGCCCCGGGAGGCATCGACGGGATTGTCCCTGCGGTCGAACAGGTAGCTGCCCGAAAGAAAACCCACCCGCGCGGGTTGAGCCAGCAGCGGCACGAGGAGCGGCTCGATCTGCAGGTTCGTAACAGACACGCGGCGGAAACTCAGACTGCCGACCACGGTGCTTGCTCTCGTGAGCGCCTGCGAAAGCTGGGCGAGGCCTTCCACCCGCTCCGAAGTGAACGTGTTGATGTTGACGGACTTGTCGGCGAGAAAGGAAAAGGTCACTTCGCGTCCGATGACGCCCCGGAAACGAGGCCATAGATAGTTGACGGAGCCGAGTTGTTCGAGCGTGGAGACCCGTGCGGCAAGAACCGCGCGGTGGGCCAATCCCCACAGGTTCAGGCGGGTGAGGTCGAAGCTCACGCGCGGACTGAACCCCGTGGTGCCGCCCGGATTCTGAAAGTCCGTCGTGGGACCGCTGCCGAGCCGCGCAATCTCCGCCCCAAAGCCTAAGGACATCCGGTACCGGCGGGCTTCCTCGAGATCGTAAACGACGTACTTGCGCTCGATTTCGCCATCCGGGTTCTGCACCGCCAGGCCGACGCGTTCGAAGATGCCGAGATTGTTGAAGTTCTGCTGCGTCCGGGACATCGAGTTCAGCGACAAGGGTTGACCTTTGCGCACCAGGAGGTCCGGCTCGAGCAGGCTATCGCGCGTCCTCTGCCGGCCTAGGAGCAGGACATCCCGCACGTAAAAGCGTGGGCCTTCGGTGATGATGTACTCGATGCTGATGCGGTGGGGTTCGGGTCCGGGCCGCATCGTCCAGGCAAAGGTTGCGTCCGGAAAGCCGGCGGCGCTATACAGCCCGATGATGTGGTCGCGGTCGATGACGACGTTGATCTCGCTAAACGGCTGGCCGGGAACCGATGCGAGACCGGAGGTTATCCGGCCTTTGTCGAGTTTCTGTACTCCGGTGACGGAAATCTCTCCGACCAGATACTGCGAGCCTTCGGCGATCTTGACGACGACCGCCATATCGTTGCGCTTACCGCGGTAGGCGCCAATGGTCTGGATGTCCACACTGACGTCGCGGAAGCCGTTCGACCTGTAGAGCGCCTCAATCGATTGCCGGTCGCGCCGCACGAACCCCAGGCTGTAGCGCCCGTGCCGGTATCGCAGCCTTCCGGCGGGCTGTATGTACATGCGCTCGCGGATCGTGTCAACGTCGAAATACCGGTTCCCCAGGACGTCGATCCGGACAAGTCTGTGCCGCTGGCCCGGATTGATGGAATAGATAATGTCCTCGCGGTCCGGGCCCGCTTGCTTGAACTGATAATCGACGTCGGCGTCGAAATAGCCCTGACTTTGGAAGTAGTCCCGGAGATTCGTCGCGCCTTCCGCCAGCAGATCGCGGTCAACCGCGCCGACGCCGTAAATCGGGACGTATTTCTTCAGTTTCCGCTCCGAAATGTTGGCGCCCGTGGCCTGGACGCGGACCTTAGGCCCGCCGGAGACGAAGAGAGTGGGTGTCACCTCCCGGGTTTTCGCGTTGCATGCCGTGCTTACCAGCGAAACACGGGCGAGTAGCCGGCCTTCTTTCCGGTAACGCCGGCGCACGCGCGCGACCCCGGAATTCAAGTTCGCCTGGGTGGCATTCTTCCAGCCAAGCAACCCCCGCCAACGCGTAGCTTTGGCGACCTCTTCGGGCGGCAGGACGGAATTGCCGCTAACCACGGGCGGGCGGAGCCTTGCGCGCTCACCGGGCCGGACATACAAATTGATCCGCTGCTGTTGATGAGCGGCGTCGGACGTCAGACCGGACGTCACATCCGCCGCGCAGAAGCCGTTCGAACGCATCAGCGCCCCAACCTGTTTCACCGCACTGTCGATCTCCTCAGGCACGACCGGCCGGCCCAACTCGAGGTTTGCGGCCGCGTATAACTGACCGCGGGTAGGCGGGCGCTTCAGCTTTCCGGCTATTCCAACTCCTCCGACAAACCACTGCCTCTCGGTCTTGAAGACCACCTCCACGCCGTTTCGAGCGGACCGGCCCTCAACGACGATGTCGGTGTACTCGCCTGTGGCGTATAGCCGCTGAATGGCGGCGCGCAGATTCGCGGTCTCGAACTCCGTTCCAATTTTCAAGGGAAGAAGCGCGATCAACCGCTCGGCGGGGATGGGCTGAGCGACGGGCTCGAATTGTACTGAAACGATGGGGGTGCCTTCAAATTCGCGCGCATGGATGTCCTGCGCGATCGACACGCGCAGTCCCAGAACAAGAAGACAAGCCGCGGATCCCCTCCGTAGCACCCTACCTACCAGTGTACGTGCGCTGGAACGGGGGCGTGGAGGCCAGAGCGGTGCTGCGCTGGGGGATTATCCGAGGACCGCTATGTGGAGAGCTTCGTCATCAGGCCGTTGTACACAAAGTTCTAAGGGCCGACCGGCTCCTGGTCGGCTTTCTCGAGGCGAAGCACAGTACCTAAAATGGTGGGCAGGGGGCTTTGTGGCTGGGAATCCGGACGCCATCGTTATCGGGTCGGGGCCCAACGGGCTGTCGGCCGCGATCGTACTCGCCCAGGCCGGGCTCTCCGTGGTGGTATTGGAGGCCGAGGAGACGTACGGCGGAGGGTCGCGCTCCGCTGGACTCACGCTGCCCGGTTTTGTCCACGATGTCTGCTCAGCCATTCACCCGCTTGCAGCCGCGTCGCCGTTCTTCCGCACGCTTCCGCTCGAACGGTACGGCCTTGAGTGGATCGAGCCGCCCACTGCGGTCGCGCACCCGTTCGACGATGGCACCGCGGCGGCGGCCGAACGCTCGCTCGATGCCACGGGAGAGTCGATGGGTGTGGATGCCGAACCCTACATCTCGCTCATGCGGCCGATGGTGATGGACTGGCCGAAACTGGAAGGGTCGATTCTGGGGCCGCTACGCTTTCCGCGCCATCCTTTCGCGCTGGCGCGCTTCGGCCGGCAGGCGCTTCGTTCGGTGGCCGGCCTGGCGGCGAGTCAATTTCGCGGACCGCAGGCGCCAGCCCTGCTGGCCGGCATGGCTGCACACAGCGGGCTCCCGCTCGAGAATTTGCTGACCGCCGGATTCGGGCTGGCGCTCGGGCTGCTGGCGCACGTTGTGGGCTGGCCGCTGCCGCGCGGCGGCTCGCAGAAGATCGCGGACGCACTCGCGGCGCACCTTCGCTCGCTCGGCGGCGGCATCGTGACCGGAACGCGCGTACGCTCGCTGGACGAACTCCCCAAGGCGCGCCTCATTCTCTGCGACCTTTCGCCGCGCGTGCTGCTGCGCATTGCGGGCCACCTGTTTCCCCCGGCTTACCGCAGGAAGCTGCTGCTGTACCGCTATGGAGTTGGCGTATACAAAATCGATTGGGCGCTCGACGGGCCGATTCCCTGGCGCGCGGAGGCTTGCCGGCGGTCGGGAACCGTACACATAGGAGGCGCGCTGGAAGAAGTTGCGCGGTCGGAACGAGAGGTATGGTCGGGAGCGGCTCCCGAGCGCCCGTTCGTCATTCTTGCGCAGCAGAGCCTGTTCGACCCCTCGCGCGCTCCCGGCGGTGCGCAGACTGCTTGGGGCTATTGTCACGTTCCGAACGGCTCGGAAGAGAACATGTTGGACCGCATCGAAGGCCAGATCGAGCGGTTCGCGCCCGGATTTCGGAGGCGCGTGGTCGCGCGGAGCATAATGCCTCCGGCGGAAATCGAGCGGCACAATGAGAACTTTGCCGGCGGCGATATCGCAGGCGGGGCGCCGGACCTGCGGCAGTTCTTCCTGCGGCCTACCTGGAGGACGCACTCGACGCCGGTGAAAGGCCTGTACATTTGCTCGTCGTCCACCCCGCCCGGCGTGGGAGTTCATGGCATGTGCGGTTACGTCGCCGCGCGGAGGGCGCTCGCGGAGCTTTGACAGCAAGCTGCGGCAGACGGCTTTCAGCTCCTGTTCCCGCTCCGGTGTGCCGTAAGTCGAGATGCATATCGCGTCGTTGCTCGAACCGATAAGCCGGATCAGCCCGTCGAAGATGTAGTAATTGAGACGGTCTGCTTTGTGCATTCCCGCGTCCTGTACAGCACAGGCCAGGAGGCCTGTGCCACTTAGCCCCGGGCGCCCACAGCGGCCTTTGCAATGATCCAGAGCTTTTCGCGGGTTGGCAACGCCACCCGGTGTGACAGCACGTCGTAATTGGTGTGCTCGATCTTTGCCAGCAGGCGTGAGTAAATCTCGATCAGCGCCCAGAGGGACGAGCGACTGTGCTGATCCACCATGCCGACCAGCGGCCCCGACTCGTTGTAAAACGCACGCGCGCGCTTGACCTCGAATTCCATCAGGCGCACGAACTCATCGGTGCGCTGGGTTTCCCGCAGGACAGCTTCGTCCACGTGAAATCGCGCCAGATCCTCTCGCGGCAGATACACGCGGTCGCGGCCGGCATCCTCGCGAATGTCCCTCAGGATATTCGTGAGTTGGAAAGCAACGCCGCACTTCTCCGCGAGCGGCAGCGCGTCAGGCGAGCGAAAGCCGAAAATGTGGATCACGGTCAGCCCGACCACCGATGCCACCTGGTAGCAATAGCGGTACAGCTCGTCGAATGTTTCGATCCGCCGCGGACCGAGGTCCGACATGACGCCTTCGATCATGTCGTAAAAGTACTGGCGCGGGATGCCGAACCGCTGGACGGTGTCGTGGAACGCCGGCCAGACTATGTGTCCGCTGAAGCGGCCCTCGAGCGCGCCGTCGAGTTCGGAACGCCAGCGCTCGATTGCGGCCCGCGCCGACTGGCCGTCCTGCGGGGTGTCGTCGCTCAGGTCGTCGCACCGCCGCATGAACGCGTAGATCGCACAGATCGCGTTGCGCTGCTCTTTCGGCAGCAGCACAAACGAGTAGTAGAAGTTGCGCGCGCGGCTGCGGGCAACCTGTCTCGAATAGTCGTAGGATCGTTCGAGCGTGACCGTCATGCGGCTCTCGCAAAAGCGGCGCGCGCCAGCGTACCCACCAAGAGCCAGACCCGCTCAGCCTTGGAGATGTGCGGACGCCGCGCGACCACATTATAGTTCTGGCGCTCGATCTTTTCCAGAACACGCATGCCGCCGCGGCTGAACAACTCCAGGTCGATCGCAAGCCGCCGGTTTACCTGCCGCGACAGGGGCAGTCCCTTGAGGAAGAGTTGCCGGGCCACGCCGACCGCCTCGCGCATAACGGCGCGGAAGGCCTCGTTCTCAACCCGCGATTCGAGTTCCGCCACCGAGTAGCCGTGGCGCGCCATCGCTTCCAGGGGCAAGTACACGCGCCCTTTCTCGAGGTCCCGCGACACGTCCTGCCAGAAGTTAGCCAGTTGCAGCGCCGTGCAGGTCGCATCCGATAGCTCCTGACGCGCGCTATCGCGATATCCGCAAAGATAGAGCACCAGCCGCCCGACCGGATTCGCGGACCAGCGGCAATACGCGAACAGCTCGTCGTAGTTGGCGTAGCGCGTTACCGTCTGGTCCTGCACGAACGCACGGATCAGATCCGCGAACGGCTCTTTCGGGAGTTCGTGACGCGCGGCGGTCCCCTTCAGCGCGACAAAAACCGGATGCGCTGCACGGCCTTCGTACATCGCATCGAGTTCGCCTCGCCACCACTCGAGCAGACGAAGGCTCTCCGCGGTGTCGCCGATTTCGTCGCCCAAATCGTCCGCCCAACGGCAGAACGCGTATACGTTATAGAAGTCCTGATGGAGACGGCGCGGCAAAAGCACGCTCACCACATGAAAATTCTCGTAGTGGTGCGTGGCCAGCCAGCGCGTATATTCAAGAGCGTCTCTCTCGTTATAGGTGCGGGTCAGGGCTTCCGGCGACTTCACGAAATCCTGGGGCTGTAAGAACACTGGCTCAGGGTATGATCGCAGTCTTCAGGTGGCCGTTGTGGCTCATCAGGTGCCGCATTACCTCGAGCAGGTTCTCGAGCGGCTCTTCCCGGTTCACGAAATCCCGCGCCGCGATCACCTTGCGGCGGATAAGTTCGAGCGACCGCCGGATGAGCGCCGGCGTGTGATGGAAACTCGCCTTGCAACTGATTTCGGAGTAATGCAGGAGCGACGTGTCCAGCGAAACCCGGCTATCGCTCGGGCATCCGCCGAAGAAGTTCACGATGCCGCCTCTCCGCACCATGTGTACGCACATCTCCCACGTGTGGGGCTTTCCGACGGCCTCGATGGCGACGTCCGCACCCCGGCCCTCGGTGAGGTTCCGAACCACGCCAACCGGATCACGGAACTCGGTTGTCGAGATCAGCTCGTCCGCCCCGAGCGCTGCCGCGCGGTCCAACTGCATCTTTCGCCGCCCGAGCGCGATCACTCGCGCACCCGTCGACTTTGCCAGCCGTACAAACATCAAACCGATCGGGCCCAGGCCGATGACGGAAACAGTCTGCCCTTCCCCTATCCCGGTCTCCTCAACGCCCTTCAGCACGCACGCCAGCGGTTCCACCAACGCTGCGTCCTGATAGCTGACACCCTCGGGAATCTCGAGGGTATTCCGTTCGACGATCCGCGCGGGAATCCGGATGTACTCGGCATACGCCCCGTTGTTGAACAGCAGGTCTTCGCACAGGTTCTCCGAGCCCCGCCGGCAGTAGAAGCACTCCTGGCACGGGGCGGAGTTAGCCGCCACCACCTTCTGGCCCACGTGAAACTTCGTGACCTTGTCTCCGGCTTCGACGATGTCACCGGCCAGTTCGTGGCCGAACACCGCGGGAGGAATGATCATTCGTGCGTGATAACCGCGGCGAAATACTTTCACATCCGTACCGCAGGTCAGCGCGGCTTTCACTCGTACCAGAAGATCTCCCTCGCCAAGCTTCGGGACGGCTACCGGTTCAACCTGTAGATGTTCTTTTCCGTATAGGACGGCAGCCAGCATTTGCGTATTCACTGTGCGCACCTCTGTGGTCGAACTACAATTTTCAGCGATTCCTCATTCGGGTGTAACGCCAGTTCTATCGCGGAACTCATCGAATCCAGTGGTAGCCGATGAGAAATCAGTTCCTCGACCGGCAGCTCGCCGCTGAACACAAGCCGGGCAGACTCCTTCTGGAGGTCCACCGAGGCGCTGTAACAGCCTAGCAGAGTCCTTTCTCCGACACAAATGTCCGCTCCTGATAATTCTACATGTTCTTGATGCGACGTTTGGGCAAACAAAAGGATTTTACTCCCTGGCCGGGAGCAGCGGATTGCCTGTTGCACCAAACCGGGAGCGGAGGCGGCCAGGATTACTATGTCCGCGCCACGGCCTTCGGTGAGTCCGACCACGAGCGGCTCGACTTCGGTTGTCCTCGGGTTCCACGCCTCCTCCGCGCCGAACCGGACCGCGAGTTCCCGCCGCCGCGCGATGGTGTCGCTGGCGAGCACGCGGGCGCCCGTCCGCCGTACCAGCATCGTAAACAGCAGCCCGATTGGCCCCTGGCCGAGGATGAGGCACGTATCGTCCGGCCGGGGGGCCAATTCCACCACGGCCTTCAGGCACGTGTTTACGGGTTCGACGAAGCACGCCCGGTCGAACGGAACGCTATCCCCGAACTTCTCCACGCCCCTGCACACGATCCAGTCCATTACCCGGACATACTGCGAGAAACCGCCGCCGGCGGGCTCGAAACCGGCGGTAACGCCCACTTTCTTGTAAACCGGGCACTGCGCGTACAGTTTGCGCCGGCAGTAAAAGCACTCTCCGCAGGGGATGTGATGAAAGACAATCACCCTGTCGCCGGCGGAATAGCCCGCAACTCCCGGGCCGGTCTCAACGACCACACCAGCCGTTTCATGCCCGAAAATCCGCGGCGGCGGAAGCAGGTTATGCTCCACCTTTTTCAGATCGGTGTGACAGATCCCACAGCTCTCAACTTTTACCAGCAACTCGCCTGGGCCGGCCTTGGGGGTCGGGACCGTTTCCACCGAGATCGTACTGTTGCCCCGGTAGACGGCCGCCCTCATCGTGTCCGGCACGGCGAAATCAGAATCTACAATCGGCAATGAAATCTCCAAGCGCCCTGGCGGCAAGACGTCCCTGCCGCGCCAGGCGAATCAGTTCCGGCAGCGATGCCCGTGGCCGGGCCAACGCCGCCCTCAGGATCCGGAGGCGGCTGAAGCGGCCGTCCCGGTCCCGCAATTTATTGAAATCCAATACAAAACCCTCGCCCGCCGGGTCCATTACGGCGCGCACGCAATAAAACGGTACTCCGGATTGCCCGGCACGGCCGGCGAGCGCACCCGCTTCCATCTCCACCACGGAGGCGCCATCTGCACGCAGCCGCTCCTTCTCGGCAACCGATCCCGCCACGAGGTCCGTGGAAACCAACGTGCCGGACCGAAAACTCCGTGCCGCGGCCGGCTGCGACGGCTCGTACGAACGGCTTCCGTTGGCAATCCGGGAAGCGACGAAAACATCGCCTGCCTTCAGCGTAGCGTCCAATCCGCCGCAAAAGCCCGTGCTCACTACCGCGTCCGCCTTCTCGCGGCTGAGCGCCACGTCAAGCGCCTTCACCGCCAGCGGCCCGGGTCCGTGCGCCACCAGGATCAGCCGCTGCCCGTTCAACTCCGCGCTCCGGACGAACTGGACCGGCCAATTCAGGGTCTCCACACGCTCGCACTTCCGCAAGATACCCCGCAACTCCCCCGGTTCGGATGCCACCACCAGCACGGTCTTCACTGGAGATAGTGCCCGTTCCCGCCGAACCACTCGACGGCGCGCTGAAGCGCGGCCTCGACCGGTCCCGGCGAAAATCCCAGCTCTCGCGCGGCTTTCTCGTGCGAGGCGAACATCTTCTTCCTTGCCATTCGGACGGCATTAAGCGGCGCCCGCGGTGGGCTGCCCGTCACCCCGGCCCAAACGGTACTCACCACACCGGCGGCGTAGGCCACGGCATATGGAATCTGGCGCTTCGGCGCCGGGCAGCCACTGATCTTCTCAAGCATTGCGAAGATCCCGGCAAGCGTCAGGTCGCGGCAACCGAGGATATAGCGCTCGCCCGGCTTCCCGTGCTCCGCCGCCAGCAGGTGCCCGTCGGCGACGTCGCGCACGTCCACAAGGTTCAAGCCGGTCTCGATGTATGCCGGCATGGCGCGCTTGAGAAAATCGACGATGATCTTGCCCGTCGGCGTCGGCTTGAAATCGTGGTCCCCCACCGGCGCGGTCGGATTCACGATCACGACGGGAAAACCTTCCGCGGCGAACTGCCGCGCCACCTGCTCGGCCAGGAACTTTGAACGCTTATAGTCGCCCGCCATGCCGTCGAGGCTGACCGGCGTATCCTCGTTCCCCGCCCCGTCCTTCGGGAAACCGATGCAGCCCACCGTGCTCGTGTAGACCACCCTTTCCACGCCAGCGGCGCGCGCGGCTTCGAGCAGGTTGCGCGTGCCGTCGACATTTGACCGGTACAACTCCTGCGGGTCCTTGGCCCAAAGCCGGTAGTCGGCCGCCACATGGAACACCAGCCCGCAGCCCTCCGCAGCCCGCTTCAGCGACTCCGGGTCGCGCAAGTCGCCGGTCACCGTTTCGGCCTCCACCTCCCTCAGGCGGCTCGACGGGCGCACCAATGCCCGAACGCGGCAGCCGCGCTCCGTCAGTTTTCGCGCAACATGCCATCCGACAAAGCCCGTCGCGCCTGTAACTAATACCGGTTTCACCTAAACTGTCCAATCAAACCGCTCCCTTACGGTCGCGGCTCTGTTTCACTCACCTGAACTGTCCTAAATACCGCCGACTCGTATCACGGCATGGCTTTAGACCCTGCGAGCGTGGCACCTTACGGCACGGCTGAAGCCGTGCCCTGATACATGTCGTCATCTCTCACCGAATCGCCCACGTCAGCAGCTTCCAATTATCGCCGCGCTTGGCGTTGATGCCGAGAGCGGCCGAGGGCTCGTACCCGCAGTGCATCATGCAGTGCTCGCAACGCGGGTCGTTCCCGTGGCCGTAACTCTCCCAATCCGTCCTGGTCATGAAATCTTCAAATGTTTTGTAGTGCCCGTCCGTGATCAGGTAACAGGGCCCCTTCCATCCTCTAATGTTATAGGTCGGGTTCCCCCAGGCCGTACACGGCAGGTCGCGGTTGCCTTTCAGGAAATCGAGGTAAGTCGGCGTGCTGTTCAGCTTGAAGCGCTGGGCCAGCCTGTCTATCTCCCTGAACTTTTCGTGTACATCATCGCGCGTCAGGAAGATCTCCCGGTCATTCACCGCCGAGTAACCGTACGCGGGCGAGAGCATGTGGCCGTCCATGTCGAACTGCTCGAGATACTCGAACAGTTGCTCGATCTCCCGCATGTCCGTCTCTTTGTAGACCGTCGTATTTGTGCAGACTTTGAAACCGGCCGCCTTGGCGGCGCGAATCCCCTCGATCGCCTCCCGGAAGACGCCTTTGCGTTCCACGGCGAGGTCGTGGTGCTCCTCCAGACCGTCCAGGTGGATATTGAAGAAGAACTTCGCGTGCGGCTTGAACTCGCCCAACCGCTTCCTCACGAACATGCCGTTCGTACACAGGTAGATGTGCCTGCCGCGATTCAGGATCTCTGTGCACAGCTTGCCGATCTGCGGATACAGCAGCGGCTCGCCGCCGCAGATCGAAACGATCGGAGCGCCGCACTCGTCCACCGCCTTCAGGCAATCTTCGACGGACAGCTTCTGCGTGATCGAATCCTCGTACTCGCGGATCCTGCCGCACCCCGTACACGTCAGGTTGCAGGTGTGCAACGGCTCCAGCATCAGCACCAGCGGAAACCGCTTGGCAATCATCGGGTGATGCTGCGTGCCGTTGCCGTTTCGATGCTGGTGTACGATCCGGAACGGATTCGAGCCGCCGTCCTCCGGAGCCAGGTTCTTCTGCCACTCCGGCCGAGGCCGCAGCTTGTTTCTCATGATGTAGCCCGCCATACCGGCGGTCATCGAAAGCGGGAATCTCATGGTCTCCCTCCGACTGATGCTCCCATCTCCGCGGCGCGCTCGAGCTTGCCGTGTTTCAGGTACTCCGAAAGGGCGAGCAACGGGAACGCCTGGCGGTACAGGTGGTAAGTAAGATAGAACACGCCGGGAAAACCCGTTCCGGTGGATGCATCCTCCTGCCACGTACCGTCTTCGTGCTGCGTGAGCACCAGGTATTCGATGCCCTTTTGCACGCTCAGGCTGCTTGCATCTCCGCCCGCGATCAATCCCAGCAGCGCCCAGGCCGTTTGGGATGCCGTGCTCGGAGCCGGCCAGAACGTGCCCTGGTCGTAGCTCTCGCAGCTTTCCCCCCAGCCGCCATCCGCATTCTGTATCGACCGCAGCCATTCGCCGGCGCGCAACACCGCCGCCTCGCGGTCGCTCACCCCGGCGGCCCGCAGCCCGCGAAGCGCCAGGAACGTGCCGTATATATAATTGACGCCCCAGCGGCCGTACCAGCTTCCATCCTGCTCCTGCGTCTTCAGCAGGTAGGCCACGGCTTTCTCCACGGCAGCGGGACAGGCCTCCTGGCCGGACACTAAGCACAGGGCTTCGAGGACCCGGCCGGTGATGTCCGGGCACGAGGGGTCGAGCATCGCGTTGTGATCCGCAAACGGCATATCGCTCAGCGGCTGCCAGTTGTTATCTACGTCGAACGCCGCCCAGCCGCCGTCCTTCGACTGCATCGCCAGCAGCCAGTTCACTGCCCGGCTCACGCTGGCCTGCTGCGCCGCGTCACTAGAGGCTCGCGCCTGGCGCAAAGCAAGCAACACCATGCCCGTGTCGTCGATATCCGGATAGAACTCGTTGGCGAACTCGAAATACCAGCCCGAAGGCTCTGTGTTCGGCCGCGCCACCGACCAATCGCCCTTCCTGCGCACTTCCTTTGACAGAAGCCAGTCGGCGCAGCGCCTGAGCGCGGCCTCCGGCGCGTGCCCCGACTCGCCTAGGGCGAATGCGGCGATCGCCGTATCCCAAACCACCGAGAAGCACGGCTGGAAGAAGAAGCGCTCCCCATCGTCCGTCAGCAGGCGCATGAACTGCGATTCCGCTTCCACGCGGTCCGGATGACCCGCGGGGTAGCCCAACAGATCCAGCGCCATGATGGTGTACATCATCGGCGGGTAGATGGCCCCCAATCCGTCGCTGTACCGTGTGCGTTCGAGCATCCATTGCTCGCACTTTGCGAGGGCCTTGCGCCGCAGCGCCCGGATCGGATGCCTCTCGTAGAATTTCAGCAGCCGGTCCGCCATGAAGAAGAAATTGCGCCAACTGAAAAACTTCTCATTGTGGCGGTATTCGAAGCTGCCCCGGACCAGGAAAAGTTCCTGGAGCGAGAAGCCCGCCGGGACCGGACGCACGGGATCGAACGAGTGGACGACGGAAAGAGGCGCCACGATCGCGCGCGTCCAGGCCGACATCCGGTAAAGGAACTTTCCCGGCAGCAGCACAATCTCCGGCGGCACAGTGGGGCAATGTTTCCGCGGGTAGAGCCCGAACAGGCTCAAGTTGATCTTGACGTAGCTGTTGGCGCTCTGTATTCCGCCGAGAGCCAGCACCCGCTCGCGGGCGCGGACCATGCGGGGGTCGTCCACCGGCACTCCCGCCACCTTCAACGAGAAGTAAGCCTTCACCGTCGCGCTTACGTCGGCGGGACCGTTTGCGTAGATACTGAAGCCTCCATCGGGCAACTGCCGTTCCAGAATCGAGCGCACGGCGCGGTCGATCTGCGCGCGGTTCGGCGGATTCCACACGCCGGCGTCCGGCCGGTGCAGCCATAACTGCAGCAGGATATAGTCGGCTTCGAGTGTCGTATCGGCGGTGAGATCGAACCACCAATAGCCCTGAGGTGACTGGCGGCTGAGCAGGAATTCGGCAGCGCGACGGCAAGACCGGGCGGCGCCGCTGGCCAGCGCTTCACCGAGTTGGATGCCAGGAATCATTGCATACTGATCGTAGTCAGCCGCCGCGCGACGTGCGTCAACTGTGCGGGCAGCGTAAAGCGAACGTCTTCCTCCTTCAGGTCCATTTCTTCCAGCCGGTCGAAGCCGTGCCGTTTCAGCGCGGCTATGAGTTCCGTCACCAGGTGCTCGGGCGCGGAAGCCCCGGCGGTCACCGCCACGGTCTTAACGCCCTCAAGCCAGGCCGGGTCCACCTCACTGGCGTCGTCCACCAGATACGCGGGGACTCCGGAGTTTTTGGATACCTCGACCAGCCGCTTGGAATTCGAACTGTTCCGCGAGCCTACCACCAGCAGCAGTTCGCACGTCGAGACCACCGCTTTGACGGCCAACTGCCGGTTTTCCGTGGCGTAGCAGATGTCCTGGGCAGGCGGCCCCTGTATTTCCGGGAACCGCTCTTTCAGCCTGGCCACTATGTCCCGTGTCTCATCCAGGCTCAGCGTTGTCTGTGTGAGATAAACGATCCGGCCCGGATCCGTGGGCTTCAGCCGGTCTACATCCTCAGCGGACGAGACGAGGAACGTGCAGTTCGGGGCCTCGCCGAGGGTGCCGATCACCTCATCGTGGTCGCGGTGGCCGATGAGCACGATCGTGTATCCGGCCCTGGCGAAACGAACCGCTTCCAGATGCACTTTGGTCACCAGCGGGCAAGTCGCGTCGATGACTTGCAGTTTCCGCTCGACTGCCTGGGCCCGGACCGCCGGCGACACTCCGTGTGCGCTGAAGATCACCCGTGCGCCCTCCGGAACTTCTTCCAGTTCCTCCACGAAGATCGCGCCGGCCCGCCTGAGCTCTTCCACCACGTGCCGGTTGTGCACGATTTCCTTCCGCACGTAGATCGGCGAACCGTAAAGATCCAGGGCGATCTCGACGACGTCGATGGCCCGGACAACCCCCGCGCAGAAGCCGCGCGGCTTGAGCAGTATCACCTTTCTTTCGTTTTGCATAGCCGTGGCAGAGCAGTCAGGCATCAGGAACTCACATTATACCAACTACATGAAAATGAGGTCACCCACCCTCTGCCTCGATTGTGGCACACTGCGCCTGGACTGGCACAGGCCTCCCGGCCTGTGCGGACCGGGCGCGGCGCATGCGTCGCCCCTACACGATGCGTTTCTGTAGGGGCCGGGCATGCCCGGCCCGCTCCCCGACTCCGGCCATGAGGTCTTCTCCGCCCTCAACCTCAATCCGGATCTTCAACCACGCCAGTCCCAGCGGGTGTATGGCTTCTTTCCACCCGGAGGGCAGGTTCCTGAAGTCCTTCTCCGTAGTGACAAGAGCCGCGGCACCGTTTGCCGCAGCCTCGGCTGCGAGCGCGCGCAGTTCCGGATCCGAGTATCGGTGATGGTCGCGGAACGCGCGCTGAAGCACAGGCCGCACCCCCATCTTGGCCAGCGTTTGCCAAAACGCCCCCGGATTGCCGAGACCGCAGAACGCGGCGACGGGCCCCTGCGGTGGAGCGGGGCGCCAGCCATCCTCGACTACTCGGGAGCGGAAAATCGGCGCTTCGGCGTTGTAGCGCCGGACCTCCGCCTCAATGCCGCCGGTTGCGCAGCCGTCGGCGCATCGGGAGATTACGATGATTCCCGCCCGCCGCAGCGCGTTCATCCCCTCCCTCAGCCTGCCCAGAGGAACCGGAGCGCACCCGCCGAACGGGTCGAGGGCGTCGATGAGAACGATATCCAGACTCCGCTCCAGCCGGTAGTGCTGCAAACCGTCGTCCAGCAGGAAGACGTCCGGGCGGAAACGCTGCTCGATCAGCCTCCCCGCCCCGGCGCGGTCGGCGCTTATGCCAATCGAACCCACCGCGGCCACGACGTAGCTCTGCGCCTCGTCCCCGGTGCGCGCCACGTCCGCCTGCTCGCCGGGCGCCAGAATGGTGTGCTTCTCGGGCGAACGTCTTCGGTAGCCGCGCGTCAGAATGGCGGGTTCGAGGCCTTTGGCTTTGAGCCCCTGGGCCAGCCAGAGCACGAACGGCGTCTTGCCCGTGCCTCCAATAGTTATTCCACCCACGCTGATGACCGGCGTCGCCAGCCGTTTCTTCACTGTAATACCTTGCTTAAGCCATCCTCCGGCCAACCACAAGCGGGAAAGCGGCCACAGCAGCGCCACGACCGGCCATGGAGGACGGAACAAGGGCAGCGCGCGCCAGTACTCGGCCGTGATCCGGGCCACCGCGCGAGCCGTGGCGCCTCGCTCGGCTTCCGCCAACTCGCCCGCCTTTAGCCCGATTTGGGATCGCAAGTCATCATCTGCCAGTAACTTACGGACGGAACCGGCCAGGTCGGCCGCGCTCCCGATGGCGTATAGCCCTCCGCCTTTGGCGAACTTCTCCGCGATCTCCGGAAAGTTCTCCATGTGCGGCCCGACGATCACCGCCCTGTGGAAAAACGCTGGTTCCAGAACGTTGTGGCCGCCACGGTGGGCAAGCGTCCCCCCCATCAACACTAGATCCGCGCGGCCGAACAGTGAGCTCAGTTCGCCGATGGAATCCAGAAGCAGCACACCGGGCAGCGGCACACGGTCGCCCGGGGACAGCGCGGACCTGCGGACGAACGGTATGCCTCGCTTTGCGAGCAGCGCCGCCGCCGAATCGAACCGCTCCGGCTTGCGCGGTACCAGGATCAGCAGCAAATGGGAAAGGCCGAGCTTCTCGAACGCATCCAGGACCGCCTCGTCCTCGTCTGGGTCGCCCTCCTGGGCGGGCGGCATCGTGCTCGCCGCAATCCAGATCTGCTGTGGCGCGGTCCGATCCAGCAGGTCCCGGATTGCCTCGGGCACCTTCGCTTCCCGCGGCTCGAAGTCGTATTTCAGGTTGCCCGCCAGCTTTACCCGATCAGCCGGCGCGCCGAGTTCCCGAAAACGCCCGGCGCTGATCGCGGTTTGCGCCAGAATAGCATCGGGCCGCGCCAGTACCTGGCGGAAAAACCATCCAAACTTGCGGTAACGAGGGATTGCGCGATCCGAAATGCGCCCGTTGACCACGATCAGCGCGCACCCTGCGCGCTTCGCTTCCCGGTACAGGTTCGGCCAGATTTCGGTCTCCATGACGACCACGGCGCGCGGCCGCAAGGTCCGCAAAACCCGCCGCACTACGTTGCAGTAGTCGATGGGAGCGTAAAACACCCCGTCGGCGACCGGCCGCAGCTTGTCTTCCGCGGCCGCCCTCCCGGCCACCGTCGCCACCGAGACGAACAGACGAGCGCCCGGAAACGCGCCGCGCAGCCGCCGAAGCAGTTCCACCGAGGAAAGCACCTCGCCGACGGAAACCGCATGCAACCAGATCGCGGTCTGTTCCGTCTGCCGGAACGAGCCCGGCAGGAATCCGAGCCTTTCGCCGAACCGCCTGAAATAGCGGCGGTCCTTCAGCCCGCGCATGAGGAAATACACTACGATGAAGGGAAAGAACAGGATCTGGAAGAGGCGATAAATGAAAATGGCGCTCACTGGCAAATCGTTGATGGCAGCATTCCTGAGTATAGCCGCGGCGAGCGGGGCGGAAAAGGAGAAGCCCAAATTCACCGCCGGCCCGACGGAGAGTTACGCGTGCCGGCAGGCGATCCAGAACGTCACCGTGGCTGGCCAACCGTTCCGCACCGATGCCGAGACCTCGACCGCTTTTGGCAAGCTGAACCCCAACCGCTACGGCATTCTGCCTGTTTTGGTTGTGATCCAAAACGATACTGACAAGGCCGTCTCTCTCGAGAGCCTGAAAGTCGAGTTCCTGAGTGCGGACCGCGAGCGCATCGACGCTACCCCGGCGAACGATATCCGCTATCTCAAGGGGCCGAACCAGCCCACAATCTACGGTGGGCCCATCCCGGGCCGCGCGCCGCACATCTCGAAGAAGAAAAACCCGTTGAACGTGTGGGAAATCGAGGGCCGCGCGTTCAGCGCCCGCATGTTGCCGCCGAAGGAAACCGCGAGCGGCTTCTTCTACTTCCGCGCCCCATTCCGAAGCGGCTCCAAGCTGTTCGTGAGGGGCATACGCGAAGCGGCGAGCGGCAAGGAATGGTTCTACTTCGAAATTCCGCTCGATAGGGAGTGAGCGGGCGAGGCATGCCTCGCCCCTGGACTTTGGCCTTTCACTAGATAAAAAGCATTTGCATAGATTTTTGTTGCGTTCTGAGCCATCTTGTGGTATCTAGTTACTTGACTAGATGTAACACAAAGGAGCCTCTCTCATGGGTTTT
>JAEZIJ010000033.1 GCA_023436715.1 Acidobacteriota bacterium | reverse complement strand
TTCCCGCCAAAACGGGGGGCGGGGATGGCCGGGCCCCTACTCACACCGCAGCGCAATCAGCGGCTCGATCCGCGTCGCCCTGCGGGCTGGGATGTAGCTGGCCGCAAGCGCCACGGCGCTCAGGGTGAGCGCGACGGCGGCGAACGTGGGCACGTCCGTGGCGCTCACACCGTAGAGCAGCGTCGCGAGAACCCGGGTCACGCCAAAAGCGATCACGAGCCCGATTGCGACTCCGGCCAGCGCCAGCGTCATCGCCTGCCCTACAACGAGCCTGAGCACGTCGTCCACCTGCGCACCCAAGGCGATGCGGATGCCTATTTCATGCTTCCGCTGGTTCACGGCATAGGACATCACGCCGTAAATCCCGACGGCCGCCAGCGTGATCGCCAGAGCCGCGAATGCCGCGAGCAGCACAAGGGTGAACCGCGGCGCCGATGCGGAATCCGAAAGCAGCTCGTCCATGGTCCTGAGGTTGTAGAGCGGCTGGTCCTTGTCAACGGACCACACGGCCTTCTTCACGGCATTGATGAGGCCGGCGGGGTTCCCCGCCGCGCGAACCACAAGGCTCATCCGCTTCTCGCGGGCCTGAGTGAAGGCGAAGTACACAGTGGGGCGAGGGTTCTTATCCACCCCGGCGTGCTTTACCCCGCCGGTGACGCCGATGATCTCGCAGGTGGAGCGAAGGCGCTCGAACATGAGCCGCCGCCCGATTGGGTCCTCGCCGCGGAAGTGCATGCGCGCCAGGTTCTGGTCGATGGCGATGACGCAGGGAGCGTCAATATGATCGAGTGCGGTGAAGTCGCGCCCTTTGAGCAGAGGGATTCCGAGCGTACTGAAATATCCGGGGCTCACGGCGCGCCAGTCCGCCCCGAGCCTCTCCCCGGGCGCAAGCGCCGGACGCCCTTCGATTTCGAACGACTCCTTGCTCTCGTACTCGGTCAGCGGCACGATGTGCGTCAGCGCGGCCGACCGCACGCCCGGCAACTCTTTCACGCGCTCGAAGAAACGCTCGAACGTCGCGGACACCTGCCCGGGACCGCGATACTTGCTGTCGGTCGGTAGCTCCATCTCGGCCGTGAGGACATGGTCCGCGTTGAACCCCGGACTGGATTTCTGCATCTGCCAGAAGCTGCGCATCATGAGACCGGCGCTCACCAGCAGGACCAGGGCCAGAGCAACCTCGGAGACTACAAGCGCGCCGCGCAACCGTTGGTGACCGGAACTGGAGCCCGAGCGCCCGCCCTCCTTCAGCACCTCCCCGATATTCGCGCGCGCGGCCGCCAGCGCGGGAGCCAGGCCGAACAGCACGCCGGTAGCGACCGAGACCAGCAGCGTGAACAGCAACACCCATCCGTCCACGGAGATACTCGCCAACGCGACCTGTGCAGCCGCTTCGGGAACCGGGATGTGGCTCGGCAGCACGCTCGAAAGTGCACCGGTACACCACACGGCAAACAGCAGCCCTAACGCTCCACCGGCAAGGCCGAGCAGAACGCTTTCGGTCAGGAACTGCCGGATCAGCCGCCGCCGGCCCGCGCCCAAGGCGGTCCGTATGGCGATCTCCCTCCCGCGCGAAGCGCCTCGCGCGAGCAGCAGATTGGCTACGTTGGTACACGCAATCAGCAGCACGAAACCCACGGCGCCCAGCAGCACAAGCAGCGCCGGCCGGATGTATTCCACCAGAACCTGTTTCAGAGGCAGCACCGTCGCGCCCCAATCGCGCATCCCCGCGTTGCGTTCCGCGATCCGCCTCTGGAGGCTGTTCAACTCCGCACCGGCCTGCTCCACCGTGACTCCCGGCTTCAACCGGCCCAGCACACCGAATGAGTGCGCAGCCCGGTTCATCTTCTGAAGCTCGTCCCGATCCCACGGGACGAATCCCTCCGACGACACGGGAAACCAGAAATCCGGCGACAGCACTCCGACCACGGTATAGGGCAGCCCGTCCAACTGAAACACCTTCCCGGTGACGTTCGGATCCGATCCCATGCGGCGGCGCCATAGCCCGTGCGTTACGACCATCACATTGTGGCGGCCGCCCTTGGCCTCGTCCGCGGTGAACAGCCTTCCGTACTGCGCCCTGGCGCCCAGCAGTGTGAAGAAATTGGTGGTGACCCGCATGCCGGGGATCTGCTCGGGTTCGCCGAGTCCTGTAAGGGTGCCGCTGCCCGGCTCATGAAGCGACAGTTCCTCGAAGAGGCGGGACTGTTCCTGCCAATCAATATAGGTCGGACCGGAGACACCCATACGGTTCCAGCCCTGAGGCAGGTTGTTCTCCCAGATGGCTACGAGACGACCGGAATCCTTGTAGGGAAGGGGCCGGATCAGAACCGCATTCACAACGGTGAAGATCGCGGTGTTCGCGCCGATGCCCAGCGCAAGGGCGAGGACTGCGACGACAGTAAACCCGCGACTCTTGATCAGTGTGCGTATACCGTACCGAATGTCCTGGAGAAGCGTGGCCATAGGAAAACAGCCTCCGTTGAAAGTCACCGTTACCGGGGGACCGGCCACGGGGCGCCCCGGGGGGGGG
>JAEZIJ010000002.1 GCA_023436715.1 Acidobacteriota bacterium | reverse complement strand
GCGCATCCCAAGCCTCCGGCCCGACCCACTGCTGTCTGGATCAACCCGCCGCCCGCACGGGCGGCCAGCGAAGAGGAGCAACACTAATTTATGCGGGCAGGTGTCTCAAAGTCGTTGACAAGTTCCGAAACGGTGAAGATGGACTCCGCGATGGGCTCCTTCACTTTGCACAAGACTTCCGTCAAAGCGGCTGTGTTCCTTGCCGGTGGAATCGGAATCACACCTTTTTTCAGCATTGCGAAACAAGCCGATCACGACCAGCTCCCTCACAGCGTGTATCTCTTTTACTCCAACCGCCGGCCTGAAGATGCACCGTTTTTGGAGATTCTGGAAACGCTGCAGAAGACCAACTCACATTTCCGTTTTGTCGGTACGATGACGGCGATGCCGCTCTCCAAGAAGACGTGGGACGGAGAGACCGGGTTGATAGACAAAGCAATGTTGTCGAGATATCTGAGCGATCTGCAAGGACCCATTTACTACATTGCCGGACCTCCCGCCATGGTCACGGACATGAGGAAAATGCTTGTGGCATCCAGCATCGACGAGGATGACATCAGAACTGAAGAATTTTCCGGATACTGAGGGCGCGTCACCGGCTCAGGGCAAAAGAGGTCGGAGTTCGCCGAGCATTGTCGGAACAAGCTCGGAAACCGTTGGGTGAATGTGCATCGCGTGCTGCATGACCGTGTAGGGAGCCTTTGCGTACATCAGGTCGAGGATGCAGTGGATAACCTCGTCGCCGCCGGTGCCCAGGACGGCGGCGCCCAGAATCTGGCGGGTTTCCGCATCGACCAGAACTTTCATTGAAGCCTTGCGTCTCACCCTTCTCGACCGCACGCGAGACTCTCGTCATCGGACGCTTTGCACATAGCGCCTTCCGCCGGGTTTTGCGGACTTCAACCTCGGTCATGCCTGCGCGTCCAAGCGGCGGGTCGATGTAAACGGCGTAGGCCGTGATCCGGTCACTGATCCGCCGCTGATCATTGTCCAGCAGGTTCGCCGCCGCGATTTCGGCATCGTTGAACGCGGTGTGGGTAAAGGCCCCTCTGCCGTTACAATCGCCGAGCGCCCAGATGCCCGGGACGTTCGTTCGCAGTTGGTCGTCAACCACGATATATCCTCGCTGGTCGACGGCAACGCCCGCCTTGTCCAGGCCGAGGTCGTCTGTGTTCGGCCGCCGTCCTGCCGCCAGCAGGACGTGAGAGCCGGCGACCTCTCTGGGGCCCTCTGAGCAGTCCATCTGCGCAATCGTTGCGCCTCCGCTCCTTGAGAAACCTATGCACTCGGCATTCAAGCGGATATGGATGCCTTCCCGCCCCAGAATCTCCTCAATAGCGCTCGATACGTCTTCGTCCTCGCGCTGAATCAGCCGAGGTCCCATTTCGATGATAGTCACCTCACTCCCAAACCGGCGGAACATCTGGCCGAACTCTAGCCCCACATAGCTGCCCCCGACAATCACGAGGTGTGGCGGCAGGAAGTCGACATCCATCATCGAGCTGTTTGTAAGAAAGTCGATCTGCTCGATCCCGGCTATGGGAGGAATGACCGCGCGGCCACCGACGTTGATGAAGATGCGGTCGGCAGTCAGCCTGTCCGCGCACACACTGACGTCCCGCGGCGACTCGAATCGCGCATGCCCTTCGTAGACCGTGCAGTTCTTCATGCCCTTCAGCCATGTCTCGACGCCAGTCCTCGAATTTCCCGAGATTGCATCCTTTCTCGCCTTCACTCGCCGCATGTCGACCTGCACGCGACCGGCGATCCTCACGCCGAACTCCGCAGCACGGCGCGCAATTTGCGCCGCATAGGCGCTCGCCACCATTGTTTTCGTTGGGATGCAGCCGGTATTCACGCAAGTGCCGCCGAACAGCTTTCGTTCGACGATCGCAACCTTCATACCTATCGCGGCGAAGCGGCCCGCCAGAAAAGGCCCGGCCTGTCCCGTACCTATAATGATTGCGTCGAACCGGCTACGTGTGGTCGTCTCGATCACGGTGCAAGCCTTGCAAATTCACGCTCGCCCAGAACGAAGGCCGCCATAGCGCCGGCGAATCCTTCTTCTTCATTCGAAGCTGTCACGAACTGCGCCTGTCGTTGCACTTCGGGGCTCGCGTTTCCCATCGCAATGCTGAGCCCGCTCTTCTGGAACATCAGCACATCGTTCGGCATATCCCCGATCGTGGCGATCTGCTCGGGTGGGATGGACAGCGCCTGAGACAGCACGATAACCATATGACCCTTGTTGGCGTCGGGGTGGGTGACGTCCAGATAATAGGGCTGCGAGCGCGCAGCCGAAACGTGATTGCCGCATTCGCGCTGCACGCCGGTTTCACACCGCGCCACCGCGGCGTAGTCATCGCTGACGCCGACGATCTTGGCTACGCGTCCCAAATGCGAACTGAAGTCGGCAACAACGATGGGCGCGAACTTCACTGTCCACTGTTCGCGCGCGACGTGCGGAGCATTGATGTCGCGCACGAGCCAGTCACGGTCGGTGTAGAGCCAGCAGTCAAGCCCGTGACGCGCGATTACCTCAATGACCCTGGCTGCGCTATCCGGCGTCACGAAGCTCTGCGACATTACCGAAAAGTCGGGGTGGACGAGCACGCCGCCGTTGAATGCCGCGATCGGTTCCGTGAGCGCGAGCGCATCAATCAGCATCTTCATTCCGAGTGGTGGCCGACCGCTCGTAATCGTGAATCGAATCCCTGCGTTCCGAACGCGATTCACGGCCTCAATCGCACGCGGGGTCAGCACTTTGTTCTGTGTGACCAGCGTGCCATCGACATCGGCAATCACCAAACGAATATTGCGTTTCATTGGGACCTCACCGCCCCAGGAGTTCTCCCGCGGTTTCGGCAACCCGCCCTGGCTTCTTCGGCCGTGATTGCTGAAGCTCTTTGGGCCACCGAATAGGTCGTGTCGAGAACTTCAATGTTCATGGCTCGAATCGCCTTGACGAATTCAGGCAGCCCGTTTGGCTGCCGGCTTTTCAAGGTGCCCGCCAAATTCGTAGCGCATTGCCGACAGGAGCCTGGCCTGATAGTCGAACTCACCGCGTGAGCTGAAGCGCTCGTAAAGCGCGCTGGAGAGAACGGGCACCGGCGCGCCTTCGTCGATGGCGGCTTTGATTGTCCATCGCCCTTCACCCGAATCCGAGACTCGCCCTGTGAACTCCGAAAGCGCAGGGTCCTGCATCAGGGCAGCCGCGGTCAGGTCCAGCAGCCATGACGCGATTACACTGCCGCGCCGCCACACTTCGGCGATGTCCCGCAAATTGAAATCGTACTGATAGTGCTCGGGATCGCGCAGCGGCGTCGTCTCCGCGTCAACCGCGCGATCCTGCCTGCCGATGTTGGCGTTGCGCAAGACGCCCAAACCCTCCGCATAGGCGGCCATCAGGCCGTATTCGATGCCGTTATGGACCATCTTGACGAAGTGACCGGCGCCGTTGGGGCCGCAGTGCAGGTAACCGGACTCGGCGGTGCCATCGAGCTTCTCGCGTCCGGGGGTGCGGGCGATATCGCCCCGGCCGGGGGCCAGACACTCGAAAACCGGATCGAGGCGCCGCACAGCGTCCGCCTCGCCCCCAATCATCATGCAGTAACCTCGTTCCAGCCCCCAGACGCCGCCGCTTGTCCCCACGTCCACGTAATGTATTCCCTTCGTCTTGAGCTCCTTTGCGCGTCGGATGTCATCGACGTAGTAGGAGTTTCCGCCGTCGATGAGGATATCGCCGGCCTCCATGTGCGGCGCGAGATCCGAGATGGTTTTGTCCACCACCGCCGCCGGCACCATCAGCCAGATTGATCGTGGCTTTTCGAGTTTCCTCACGAGATCCGGCAGGTCGGCAGATCCTGTCGCCTTCTCTTGGACCAGTTCTTCCAATGCTTTTGGCGATCGGTCGAAGACCACGCACTGGTGACCTCCTTCTAGAAGGCGCCGCACCATGTTGGCGCCCATTCGGCCAAGACCAACCATTCCGAGTTGCATACCTGACCTCCCTTTCTACGAACCCTTCAGCTTCCGGTAACGCCGGATCAGGGTATTGGTCGAGCTGTCATGCCCGAGCTTGGGCTCTTCCCCGCTCTCGAGTTCCGGGACCATGCACTTCGCCAGCGCCTTGCCTAACTCCACGCCCCACTGGTCAAAAGAGAGGGATTCCGGTGTGAGCCGCTCCACAAGGATGGTGTTCGACGGGCGACTACCTTCGAACACCCGATGCGGCACGAGCCAATCCGGCATACCCAAGTTTTCCGGGCCGATGGCGGAGTCCATGGAGTAGCGTTCGCCGACTCAATCCCAGAATTCGAATCGCGGAGTAATTGGGTCGCCTTCAATCAGGTCACCTCCCGCCCCTCTTTGATTTCACACCTAACAAGCCGGAGGCTCCGTGTCAAGATGCAAGACGGGTTTGCGGGTGTCAACGCCGCTCTGAGCACCCTCTGGTTCAGGCGACAAACGGGCAGTAAACTATGAAAAGAGAATGATTATGTGTGCCCGGCTCAGAATCGGTGCTGAGCCACGCGCGTAAGGGGCTGAGTTCAAGGGGATAACCACGTGGTCTATCGACCGATAGAAAGCTACGGCGTCATCGGGGATACCCAAACAGTAGCCCTTGTTGGGGCAAATGGCTCAATCGATTGGTTGCGTATTCGCCACGATTCTCGATGACAACAATGGCGGATATTTCCGGATTGGTCCGGGGATACACAGAATCACTCACAAGCAACTCTATTGGCCTGAGGCGAACGTTCTCATCACGAGATGTCTCTCACCGGACGGGGGACGATGCCTCTCAGGCTGGAGTGCAGCCCCGCTTTCAACTACGGACGTGATGTGCATCAGATGTGACCCGTTGGTCGCACGGTAGAATGGGGTAACGACATTCCGCACCTCGTGCAGAGGATCGCCGGACGCACACAGAGGGGAACGACAAACATGCGCCGGATTCCAGCCACCACGCTGTCTTTGGCGATTGCGGCTACCATCAGCGCTACGCTCTCTATTCATGGCTTCGCCGTCCAAAGCCATTCGAATCAGCCGGTGTACTCACCGTATCCACCGGGCCTGATCCCGTCCGATCTACCTTCCGAGACCCGGAGAGTGAACGCCGAAATCGACCGAAGTGAACGGATGGCCCTCGCAGAGTGGCGGGCGTTGCCTGCCAACGGCGGAACTGCCATGCGCCGGCAGCAGTTACTCGGAAAGCTCGAGCTTTACGACAAGCACCTGTCCGTCAATCGCAATCAGGCGTGCACCTTCTGCCACATGCCGTACACGGGATTCAGCGGCCCGATCTCATCGCTAAACAACACGGTTGCGGCTTACCCCGGTTCGGTACATTACAGATTCGGAAAGCGCAAGCCGCAGGCCTATACTTACTCGCCCTACTATCCGGTATTGCACTATAACCGGACTCAATCGACCTTCTACGGCGGCAATTTCCGGGACCTGCGCGCCACCGGCGAACAGGCCGGCTGGGAGCTATTCCGCGGTAAGGGGATGTGCAACACGTGTCATCTGGACGGCACGGGGAATACCTTCCAGAACGGGCGGCGCGGTAGCGGCTCTGTTTCGGCAGCCGACGCTGCCGGCCTGGCTCCTTTGTTCACTGACTTCACGTCGTCTAATCTCGGACTGCCGCGAAACCCGGACAACCCTTTTTACTACCAGAATAAGCCGGATCGGTACAATCTCACTCCGAACCCGCAGGGGCCGGCGTTCGTGGACTTCGGCGTGGGCCTGTTCCTTCGTGGCCTTTCCGGGACGCCGCCGGATTCCAACTGGGCGCAGCACAAGAGCGGCTTTGACGGCCATATGCAAGTGTCAACCGTCCGTAATGTCGATATGCGTCCCTATCCGGAGTTCGTCAAGTCATACATGCACAACGGTTACCTGAAAAGCCTCAAGGAAGTAGTGCACTTCTACAACACACGCGACAAGTACAAGACGCCGGCATCCGGTTGTCCGGCAGGTACGGAGAAGGTCACCTGCTGGCCACCGGCGGAGGTGCCTGGCCCTACAGTGGACCAAACGGTGGGCAACCTCGGCCTGACCGATCAGGAGGAAGACCTGATCGTTGTCTTCCTGAAAACGCTGACAGACGGCTGCACGCGGCCGTACACGGATTTCGATAGCTTCCAGGGCGCCGTCCCGATCAATGATCCGGTTTGCGTTGCGGCTCAACGGCAATCGGCGCCGCAGTAGACGCGAAAGGAGCTATTTCCATGATTAGTGCGAAGTCTTCAATCGCAGAGCGCGGGATCGGCCTGCTACACGACTCGCTGCTCAACAAATCCACTGCCTACTCCGAAGCCGAGCGCGAGGCACTGGGGATCACCGGATTACTGCCCGCGGGAGTCGATACCGAAGAGACCCAGTTACAACGTGCTCTACAACAACTCGCCGAAAAGCCCACGGACCTGGAACGCTACATCTATCTCATCGGGCTGCTCGACAACGACGAGACGCTGTTCTACAAGGTGGCGATGTCCGACCCGGCGCGCTTCCTGCCGATCCTCTATGACCCGACCGTCGGCGAGGCGTGCCTCAAATTCGGCCACATCTTCCGCCGGCCGCGCGGCATGTACCTGTCCCTCAAACAGAAGGGCCGGCTCCGGGACGTTCTCAGGAACTGGCCGGAGAAGGACGTGCGAGTCATCTGCATCACCTCCGGGGAACGGATTCTCGGCTTGGGCGATTTGGGGGCGAACGGAATGGGCATCCCCATCGGCAAGCTTCAGTTGTACACGGCTTGCGCCGCCGTACCGCCTGGGTGTCTGCTCCCGATGCACCTGGATTTCGGCACCAACAACCAGCAACTAGTGAACGATCCGTTCTATCTCGGCCTGCGGCAGCCGCGAATTTCCACTGCTGAAAGGGACGAACTCGTCGAGGAGTTCGTGCAGGCCGTTCAGGAAGTGTTTCCCGGCTGCTGCATCCACTTCGAAGACTGGTCCGGGGTGGACGCCGAGCGCCTGCTCAAGCTGTACCGCGACAAGGTGTGCTGCTACAACGACGATATCCAGGGCACGGCGGGCGTAGCGCTGGCGGGAATCCTCAGCGCTCTGCGCGTGACCAGGGGCAAGCTGCGGGATCAGCGTATCCTGTTTCTCGGCGCAGGTTCCGCCGGGATCGGCATTGCCGGCCTGATCGTGTCGGCCATGACGCTGGATGGCCTGAACGAACACGAGGCCCGCGCCCATATCTCGCTATTCGACATCAACGGGCTGATCGAGCCAAGCCGTACCGACCTTTTCGATTTCCAGAAGCCGTACGCGCATCCCCACGCGCCGTCGCGGGACTTCGTACGAGTGATTGAGGATCTCCGGCCGACTGCCATCATCGGCGTCAGCACCAAAGGCAAGGCGTTCAACCAAAGGGTTGTCGAAGCGATGGCTCGCATTAATGAACGGCCGGTCATCTTCGCCTACTCGAACCCCACCGAGCGTGCCGAGTGCACTGCCGAGGAGGCCTACCGCTGGTCCAATGGACGCGCGCTGTATGCGGCCGGCGTGCAGTTCCCGCCCGTGAGATTCGGCGAGAAGACCTTCATCCCAGGCCAGGGCAATAACATGTATATCTTCCCGGCGGTCGGACTGGCGATCTACTCGACGCGAGCCCGGCGCGTCACGGACGAGATGTTCATCGCCGCCGCGCAGGCCGTTGCAGGCCAGGTGACCCAGGCCGAACTCGACAGCGGGTTGCTCTACCCGCCGCAGAGCGGCATCCTGCAGACTGAGATCACGACAGCCCAGCGCGTCGCCGAAGTCATCTTTAACCAGGATCTGGCGCGGGTCGAACGCCCCAAGGATTTGCGGGCGTCTCTCGAATCGCAGTTGTACAAGCCTGAATACCCCACCTTCGTGCCCGCGGGTGGGCAGGCACGGAGGGCCGGATGACGGGCGGCCAACGGCCGGACGGCAATTTCCGCGTCGAAGAAGACGCCTTAGGGAACGTCGAGGTTCCGGCGGATCGCCTCTGGGGCGCGCAGACGGAGCGATCGCACCTCAACTTCCCGATCGGCGTCGAGCGTTACCGGTGGGGACGGCCGGTAATCCGCGCCCTCGGCATCCTCAAGAAGTGCGCTGCCTTTGCGAACGCGGAACTGGGGCAGTTGCCGCGCGACAAGGCCGATCTCATCGTCCGCGCCGCGCAGGAAGTGATCGACGGAAAACTGGACGGTGAATTTCCTCTGGTGGTGTTCCAAACCGGTTCGGGAACCCAGACCAACATGAACGCCAATGAGGTGATCGCGAACCGCGCGATCCAGCTCGCGGGCGGTGTGGTGGGGTCGAAGAAGCCGATCCACCCAAACGACGACGTCAACCATAGCCAGTCCTCTAATGACACGTTCCCGACGGTGATGCACATCGCGACAGTCGAGCAACTCGAGAATGAGCTCATGCCCGCTGTCCGCGCGCTGCGGGACACTCTGGATGCAAAAGCCAAGGCGTTCCCGAGCGTAGTGATGGTCGGCCGGACGCATCTGCAGGACGCGACTCCGGTAACGCTCGGGCAGGTGATTTCGGGCTGGGTGGCCCAACTGGACCAGGGTCTCGAAACGATCGGCTGCGCGTTGCCGGGAGTCCTGGAACTTGCGATCGGCGGCACAGCGGTCGGCACCGGGCTGAACGCCGATCCGAGCTTCGGAGAGGTGGCCGCCCGGAAGATAGCCGGGGAAACGGGAAAACCGTTTGTGTCCGCGCCGAACAAGTTCGCCGCGCTCTCGGCGCACGATGCCATGGTGAACGTCAGCGCGGCACTTCGCACTCTGGCCGGCGCGCTCATGAAGATCGCCAACGATGTGCGGTGGTACGCATGCGGTCCTCGGGCGGGTTTCGCGGAGCTGAGGATCCCGGAGAACGAGCCGGGCTCATCCATCATGCCCGGAAAAATCAATCCGACGCAGTGCGAAGCACTGACCATGGTGGCGGTCGAGGTGTTCGGCAATGACCATGCGGTGGCGTTCGCGGGTTCGCAGGGCAACTTTCAGTTGAACGTCTACAAGCCGGTCATCCTGCACAACGTACTGCAGTCGATCCAACTGCTGGCCGAAGCCGGCCGCTCGTTTGACGACCGCTGCGCCAAAGGCATCGAGCCGGACAGGAACCGCATCAGCGAACACCTCGAGCGCTCGCTCATGCTTGTGACGGCACTCAACCCGCATATCGGCTATGAAAAGGCAGCCCGGATCTCGCTGACGGCTTACCACGAGAACCTTACGCTGCGCGAGGCCGCGCTGAAGCTTGGTTTTCTGACTGCGGAACAGTTCGACGACTGGGTGCGGCCGGAAGACATGACGCACCCGTTGGAGCTGAGAGGCAACTAGCCAAGAGGGTAAGCAGCGTTCCGCGTCGTACTGACGATGTGAGTTCCAGAACCGCATCTGTTCAAGAGGAGAACAACAATGAAGATTCTGATGGTGCTAACGTCGCACGATCAACTGGGCAACACTGGCCGCAAGACTGGTTTCTGGCTGGAAGAATTTGCTGCCCCGTACTTTGTTTCTAGAGACGCCGGGGTCGAATTGACACTCGCCTCGCCGAAGGGCGGGCAGCCGCCGATTGATCCCAAGAGCGATCTACCTGAGAATCAAACCCCCGCAATGGCGCGGTTTAAGCAGGATCCCGTGGCGCAAGAGGCACTATCCCAGACCGTTAAGCTTGCAGACGTGAAAGCGGAGGACTACGACTCGATCTTCTATGTGGGCGGCCACGGTCCCATGTGGGATCTTGTCGATAACCCTGACTCAATCGCTTTGATCGAGTCTTTCTACAATTCTGGCAAGGCAGTCGCCGCGGTCTGCCATTCGCCTGCTGTATTTCACAAAGTTACTCACAAAGGCGCCCCGCTAGTGAAGGGGAAGCGCGTGACGGGCTTTACAAACGGGGAAGAGGAGGCTGTACATCTCACTCATGTTGTACCCTTCCTCGTCGAAGATGAGTTGAAGCGAGTGGGTGGCCTCTATGAGAAAGCTGCCGACTGGCAGAGTCTTGCAGTCGTGGATGGACGGCTCATTACCGGACAGAACCCAGCGTCGTCGACGGCTGCGGCCCAGGCACTTCTACGGGTACTCGCGGCCGACAGAGCTACAGGGGGAACAGCCGCGTAGATTCGTTCTTAGACTGCTGATCGGGGGAATCATGAGCACCGCAAACACCGCCTCTCCCATCCAGCACGAACCGGAACTCCTCGGGCAAACTGTCGTCGTGATCGGCGGTAGCGCACGCGCATGAAGGTGGTGAGTTCTTCATCTTCAGCAATCCCGTCCGGTTGAGGATTCGGCTGGTGTACTGGAAATTCTCACGAAAAGGAGTGCTAGATGGCGGACGAGAGCCCCATTCTGGTCACCGGCGCGGCGGGACGCGTCGGCGCGGTAGGGCGGACTGTCACCGAAGTGCTGTTGAAGCAAGGCAAAGCCGTGCGTGCGATGGTGCGAAATGAAGACGAACGCGCGCGGGCGTTGCGCGACATGGGTGCTGAGGTCGTGGTCGGCGATCTGCTCGATCTCGATTCGATGCATAGGGTGATTGCCGGCTGCGAGACGATGTACTTCGGCCTCTCTGTTTCGGATGCCTATCTGGCCGCGACGGTCAATGCGGCGGCGGTGGCGAAGCATCACGGCGTGAAGGCGTTTGTCAATATGTCGCAGATGACGGTCTCACAGATGAGCATTACCGAAACCACCGCGAGCCCGCAGCACAAGCTGCACTGGCTCGCCGAGCAGGCGCTGAACTGGTCCGGCCTGCCGGTCGTGCACGTGCGGCCGACCGTGTTTCTCGAGGGCTTCTTCCTGATTTTCACCTCGGATTCGGTCAGGAACTCAAATCAGATCAGACTACCGTTCGGCGAGGGCAAGACTTCGCCGGTCGCAGCGGAAGACGTTGCACGTGCGGTCGCCGCGCTGCTCGCCAATCCACAGCCGCACATCGGTAAGATCTATCACCTGACCGGTCCGCAGTCAGAGAACATGCATTTCTATGCACAGGAGTATTCGAAGGCGCTCGGCCGCACGATCGCTTATCAGGACATTCCGGTCGAGCCGTGGCGGGACGAGTTGATCGAGCGCGGCTTGCCGGTTCACCTGGTGAACCACCTTGCGACGATGGCCGATCTTCACCGCGCGGGACGCTACGACCGGATGTCGGACGACGTGCTCACGCTAACGGGGCAAACGCCGCTGAGCGTGCAGGCGTTCGTCAGGAAGAATGCGGCGACGTTCACCGCATCGACTGAAGAGGCCTGAGCGTCTATGGATGCTGTTGCGCCCAGCTCTCATGCACGAGCCTCGACGATCGCAGTCAGGGCATTATGCGCCGAGGTTGGCTTGACGGATTCGTCCAATTCGACGCACAGGGCATTCCATCCGTCAAGATCGTGGAGATATTTCTGCACGACGACGTAACTGCCACCGTTGAATGCGGCATCCTCCTCGCCAACCAGCACAGCGTCGATCGCGGTCTCGCTTTCCCCGCAGAACGACCGGATAGTCGCGTAGTTGCCCGCGCCGGGCTTTAGCGCCACGACAAAAAAGATCGCGGCACGCGTCAGTAGAGCGAAAGCCGGCTGCGGGACGTCACGCATCGAAAAGCCCCCTGTTCGCAGTATCGCGCGTCACCGCTGGCCTTGGGCGCAGTGCGGGCGCCTAAAAGGAGTTAGAGGTCTTACATAGGGTAGCAATGCCTTGTAGAGTATTAATCAGGAGGGACTCATGGTCCTGCGCAGGTTGGTGATAGGGTTCATCGTGATAGCGGCGGTCGGCGCGATTGCCTTTTCGCAGCAGAAGGGTAGCGTACCGGCCTACCTTAATCCGAAACAGCCAGTCGATGCTCGCGTGAAAGACCTGCTCAGCCGCATGACGCTCGAAGAGAAGGTCGGGCAGATGAACATGCCCTGCGTGTATGTGAACGAAATGGGCCGCAGCATATCCGAGAAGACCGACGCCGCGCGCCTGCTCGCGGAAGGCAAACGCGAGCCCGGGATTGGCCCATACGGTGGTTTTTTCACGCTGCCCAACACGATCCTGCACGAGGGCACGTATCAGCAAGCGGAGTTCCTCAACTCGCTCCAGAAGATCGCAATTGAAAAGACTCGACTGAAAATCCCGCTGCTGCAAACGGAAGAAGGCACTCACGGGCTGATGTGTCCGGGAGGAACGATCTTTCCCGAGGGCCCATCGATCGCAAGCGCGTTCGACATGGACCTGGTCCGCAACATCTACACGGTGGCAGCACGCGAGGCGCGCGCGATCGGGGTGCACCAGATCTTCACCCTCGTGATTGAGCCCAACCGCGACCCGCGCCTGGGCAGGAACGAAGAAGGCTATAGCGAAGATCCGTACCTCTGTTCGCGCATCGCGGAGAACATCGTCGCCGCCGTCCAGGGCAAGGACGTCTCCGCTCCGGACAAGGCTGTCGCCGGTCTCTGCCACTACCCCGGCCAGAGCCAGCCAGTCAGCGGTCTCGAGCGCGGAGCCATGGAGATTTCCGAGCGCAGCCTCCGCGAGACGTTCCTGCCGCCTTGGGTCGCGGGTATCAAGCGCATGGGCGCCCTCGGGGTCATGGCGACGTACCCCGCCATTGACGGGGTGCCTGTCCACGGCTCGGATTGGATTCTCACGAAGATCCTTCGCGAGGAACTCGGCTTCGAGGGGTTGGTCCTCGGCGAAGGCAGCGGCCTGACAACCCTGGTCTACGAAGGTCTGGCCGCGGACCAGAAGCAGGCGGGCGCGATGGCGCTTAAGGCGGGCCTCGACGTCGGCATCTCTTACGAGCAGGCCTACATGAAGCCTCTGATCGAGAACGTCCGTGAGGGCCGGGTGCCCGTCTCGCTCGTGGACCGGGCCACGGCGCGCATCCTGCGTCTGAAGTTCCGCCTCGGCCTGTTCGAGAAGCCGTACGTGGATCCCGACCGGGCAGTCAGCGTCACCCACACAAAGGAAAGCCAGGACCTCGCGCGGCGCGCGGGGTCCGAGGGGATCGTGCTCCTCAAGAACGAACGGAGCCTGCTCCCATTGCGCAAGGATTTGAAACGCATCGCGGTCATCGGTCCGAATGCGTCCAGCCAGGGGAACCTGCTCGGCGACTATGTGGCGAACAAGGTCCTCCAGCACGTCGTGACAATACTCGAGGGCATCCAGACCAAGGTTTCCCCGTCGACCCGGGTAGATTACGTCAAGGGTTGCGACGTGATCGGGACCAAGGTAAACGAGATCGCGAAGGCGCGCGATGCGGCGAAGAACGCGGAGTTGGCAATTGTTGTTGTGGGAGAGAACACTAATTTCAAGGGATCCTCCGGGCAGCCGACCAACGGCGAAGGCTATGATGTCGCGAGCCTCGACCTGACAGGCATGCAGGAAGAACTCATCAAGGCCGTTCATTCCACCGGCACTCCGACCGTCGTCGTTCTGGTAAACGGCAGGCCGCTCTCCATACCATGGGTTGCGGAGAACGTGCCGGCAATTGTAGAGGCCTGGCTACCCGGCGAACAGGGAGGCCACGCCGTCGCGGACGTCCTGTTCGGCGACGTCAATCCGGGCGGTCGCCTTCCCGTAACGTTTGCTCGCCACTCCGGCCAGCTTCCGGTGTACTACAACTACAAGCCGTCCAAGGAGCACTGGATCAAGGAAGGCTGGGGCAAATCATATGCGGATATGAGTGCCCAGCCGCTGTGGGTATTCGGCCACGGACTCAGTTACACGACTTTCGAGTACTCGAACCTTCAGATCGCGAACTCGAAGATCAGCCGCACAGATTCCGTGGACGTGTCGGTAGACGTAAAGAACACAGGCTCGCGCGCCGGAGCGGAGGTTGTCCAGCTTTACATACGCGATCTGGTCAGCTCTGTAACGACGCCGGTGAAGCAACTCAAGGGATTCGCGAAACTGAAGCTCGCGCCGGGCGAAACGGCGACCGCGCGGTTTCGCCTGGGTCCGGAGGAGCTTGCGCTATTCGACCGCAATTTGAAACAGGTCGTCGAGCCGGGAGCTTTCAAGGTGATGGTCGGGCATTCGTCGGACGACATCCGCCTGTCCGGCGGGTTCGAAGTGATCGAATGAAGGCGCGTCTGGTCACGACCCGTGTAGTGTCTTCGAGATAGCTTGATAGACCGCTCCCTTGCGGTCCTGGGGACGGTTTTAAACAGAT
>JAEZIJ010000208.1 GCA_023436715.1 Acidobacteriota bacterium | reverse complement strand
CTCGGGCTGCGCCGGCCTCTCAGGCCGGCCAAGCTGGGCGGGCTGGGAGCCCGCCGCAGGGCACGGCCCTGCCCCACTGTGCTGGATCGCCTCCATCGCGCATTTTCATTCCTTGGCTGCGGCCCGGAACGGCCCATGCCCGAACTCCCTTACGGTCGCGGCTCAGCCGCGTGCGTCTTTCGTAGGGCCACGCCGGGCAAAGCCCAGCGGCAGCCCAGAAGGGCTGACCCCACCTTCTGAGCCGCGAGGGTAGGCGAGCGATTCTAAGCGGTCGCTTCGAACACGCCCTTGTCCCTGTTCTTGCGCACCGCGTTCCAGGGAAACACACGCCCGTTCATGGCCACATAGACACCGGGAGCAAGCGTCTGAACGAATGCGAGCGCGCTGCCCAGGTTGAACATCCCGTCCGAGCTTCCGAACTTATAGGGGACCATCGCGCCCGTGAGCACGATGGTCTTGTCCTGAATTTCCCGCCCGAGATGCGCCGCCGTCTCCACCATCGTATCCGTCCCGTGCGTGATCACGATCTTCGACTCCGGCGCGTTCCGGCAGTGTTCGGCGATGATGCGCCGGTCGTCGCCGGTCATCTCCAGACTGTCGATCATCATCAGTGTGCGGATATCGATGTCGAGCAGGCAACGGCCCAGACGGATCATCTCCGGCACATGCGTGTCCTGAAAGAACAACGCGCCGTTGCGCTCGTCGTACTCCTTATCGAAGGTCCCGCCGGTTACGAAAATGCGAATCCGGTCTGCGGCCATGAACGATCGAGCGCTCCCAGTGCTCTTACTTCCCGAGGTTACCGTCCGCGAAGTCCCAGTTCACCACGTTCCAGAACGCCTTCACGTAAGCCGCGCGGTCATTGCGGTAGTCGATGTAATAGGCGTGCTCCCAGACGTCGCAGGTCAGGAGAGGAGTGTCGCCGTTGAGAAACGCCGGCTCGGCATTGCTCGTGCTGCGAATTTCCAGCGCACCGCCCGGCTTCTTCACCAGCCACGCCCAGCCCGAGCCGAACGTGCCCACCGCCACCGCCGCGAACTGCTTTTGGAACTCGTCGAACGAGCCGAAAGCCTTGTCGATCTGCCGTCCTAATTCACCCTTGGGCGCGCCGCCCGCCTTGGGCGCAAGGCAGTTCCAATAAAATGTATGGTTCCAAACCTGGGCCGCGTTGTTGAAAATCTTCCCGGAAGAGGACCGGATGATCCGCTCCAGGTCCATATTCTCGTACTCGGTGCCCGGGATCAGTTGGTTGAGGTTGTTGACGTACGCCCGATGATGCTTGCCGTAGTGGTAAGCAATCGTCTCGGCCGAAATCGAGGGACTCAGTGCATCTTCCGCGTAAGGGAGCTTGGGTAATTCAACCATATCGCCTCCGATATTCCGATTGTGCCCGCTGCGCACGCGCGCGGTCAAGGCCGGGGGGCTACAATCAAGATCAATGAAGACAGCTCTAGTGTGCGGAGCCGGCGGCTTCATCGGCGGACACCTCGTGAAAAAGTTGAAGCGCGAGGGCTACTGGGTGCGAGGCGTGGACATCAAGGCTCACGAATTCGCTCCGTCGGCCGCTGACGAGTTCGCCTTGCTCGATCTACGCGAACCTGCAAACTGCAGGACTGCCCTCACCGCGGCCGGCGGCACGTTCGACGAGGTGTACCAACTCGCGGCCGACATGGGCGGCATGGGATTCATCCACTCCGCCGAGTGCGAAATCATGCACAACAGCATGCTCGTCAACGTACACATGACGCACACGGCGGCGTTGATGGGCGTGCCCCGGTACTTCTTTTCATCTTCCGTCTGTGTGTATCGCGACATGAAGCCGGGCGAGCCCGAGATGACCGAAGATCAGGCTATCCCCGCCCACCCGGACAACGAGTACGGCTGGGAAAAGCTCTACTCGGAGCGCATGGCGATGGCGCATGCCCGCCGCTACGGCACCCAGGTTCGCATTGCCCGCTTCCAGAATTGCTATGGCGCCGAGGGCACATGGTGTGGCGGCCGCGAGAAGGCCCCGGCTGCCGTCTGCCGCAAGGTCGCCGAGGCCGAAGACGGCGGCGCGATCGAAATCTGGGGCGATGGCACGGCGGTTCGTTCCTATACGCACGTCAACGACATGGTCGAGGGCGTTTACCTGCTCATGCAATCGGACCTCGAAGGGCCGGTGAACATCGGCTGCCCGCAATATGTCAGCGTCAACGAACTCGTGGCCACCGCAGCCGAGGTCGCCGGAAAACGCATCCGCATCCGTTATGTGGACGGCCCCGTCGGCGTGCACTCGCGCAATTTCAGTAACGCGAGAATCTACTCTCTCGGCTGGACCCCCAAGGTGTTTCTCAAAGAAGGCATCGAGCTCACGTATCCCTGGATCGAGTCCCAGGTCAAGGCGCGCGCCGCTCGCGCGTAAGGCGATCGCGCCCTAGTCCAGCAGTGCGAGCCGCATGTTCTCGAGCGAATGGGCCATGGCGTCCGCTTCGGAAGACGGGGATCCCGCAGGAGAATCGTACAGCTTGTGCAGGAGGGCCACGAGGCGAGCGTCGCGCCAACCGCGGCGGGTTTCGGCGTCAAGCACGGCGAGCGCTTCGGCTGGAGAGAACGCACGCTTGTAGGGGCGCACCGAGGTGAGCGCGTCGAACACGTCGGCCACTTGCAGGATGCGCGCGAGGAGCGGAATCTGCTCGCCCCGCAGCCCGTCCGGGTAGCCGCTGCCATCCCAGCGTTCATGGTGGCTGCGGATGATCGGCAGCACGGCCGCGAGCGTCCGTGTGTGGCGGCAGATCTCCTCCCCCTTTACGGTGTGGGTACGCATGACTGCCCATTCGGCGTCATCGAGCGGACCAGGCTTGAACAGGATGGCGTCCGGGATGGCCACTTTGCCGATATCGTGCAGAAACCCGCCCCGATGGAGGGCCAACAGTTGCGGGCGGGGCAGCCCGAGCGCGGTTCCGAGCATGAGGCTGGTGGCGGCCAGGCGCTCGCAGTGCCCGCCAAAAGCACGGTCTCGTTGTTCGACCGCCCGGGCGAGCGCGAACAGGATGGACTCCGCCTCTTCAAGCGAATCGATAGCGGCTTTTTGTCGCAGCATGGCGCGGATGCGCGCGCGGACAACGGCCGGGTTCAGCGGGCGCACCAGAAACTCGTCCGCGCCCGAAGACACGCCCGCAATCTCGCTCCCGGCTCCCTCCAGGCTCGTGAGTATCAGAACCGGGATCAGCCGTGTGCCGCGGCTGGCCTTGATTTCCCGGCAGAAATCGAGCCCCCCAAAGCCGGGCAGCAGGAGATCGAGAATGATGAGATCGACGGTTTCGCGCGCGAGCACGCCGCGGGCTTCCGCTCGGGATGCCGCGTGGAGAATTCGGCACGCTTCGTCCTTCAGGGCGCCGCGGAGGAAGTTCCGGTTTGCATCCGTCTCCAGGACAAGGATGACGGGCAGGCGCTCGGCCGACTCCATGGGCGCAATGTCGTGTACGTGATGATCTACTTCCAGCGTCCGGCTTCGAGACACATTCGGCTCCGATCACGGCTGACCCGCACCGTTCCGTCTCTTGATCTATCGGCGGCACTTGGGAGAGAATTTAGGCTGATTATGAGAACCCGCCTGATTCTGGCCCTCATTGCCGCTCCGCTCTGGGCGCAGACGCTGTCGCAGGGGGAGCGCGAATTCGCCATGAGCAGCCTGCACGCGAGCCGAAAGATGTTCCTGGACGCGATTTCGGGACTGTCCTCGGCGCAGTGGAAGTTCAAGCCGGCGCCGGACCGGTGGTCGATCGCGGACATCGCCGAGCACGTGGTTCTGGCCGACGACTTGAAGCCGGTTCAGGAAATGTTGAAGTCGCCGGCGGCGGCGCCCGGTACGGTGGACCGCAAACAGGACGCGAAATGGCTGGAAAAGATGGTGGACCGCACAAACAAGCGGAAGGCGGAGCCCGCCATGCAGCCCAAAGGGCGATGGGCGGCACCGGCAGCCGCAGCAGCCGAGTTCAGGCAGCGCCGCGACCGCATGATCGAGTACGTCGAAACGACCAACGACGCGCTGAGAGCCCACGCAACCGGCTCGGGCGAGAACGCATTTGATGCCTACCAGTTCATCGTGATGCTGGCGGGGCACACCGAGCGGCACGTCGCGCAGATCAACGAAGTGAAGGCCGACGCGAAGTATCCGAAGAAGTGAGGGCAGGTCCGGTTGACGGCGGCCCCTCCGCGCCGTTAAAGTAAAGAGGTATTTGTCGTTTCAACCCCGGTCCCCATCGTCTAGCCCGGCCTAGGACATCGCCCTTTCACGGCGGTAACGGGGGTTCGAATCCCCCTGGGGACGCCAAACTTCGGCTGTACGGCCACAAGTACCACAATTCCACATCGGTTAACCCACATAAGACCTCCACTCGGAGTCTGTAGCTTTCAAAGTTGCGGAAGCCGTAAGCTTGCCTGCTGATCAACTCCTCCTTGTTGCGAATCCGTCGATGATTGCTTCATCGCGGGTGAAGCGCCACAAAGCCGCGATCTCTTGACGGCAGTCGTCGAAATAGCTGATGCCGCTCTGGATCCACTGATTGTCAACTCTGTCCTGGTTTAGATCCAGTTGACACTCAGTTGCATCTTCGAGTCTAATGAGAGTTCCACCCGGGGCTGCGGCTCAGTCGCAAGTGGTCAAGACTCAATGCCGAACCGAACTCAACGCCGCTTGTCGAGGATCCGGGCCTGATGCATCTCAGTGGCAAAAAGCATCTGGGGATCTTCTGCCGTGCGGGTTCCAAATTCGAGTCGTTCGGCTCGAAGTAGGGGGGGCTGAAAATGCTCCGAACGCAAAGGAAATCGGGTTCCACATGTCCATATCGAAGACTATTCGACTCTCGCGCCGCCTGCTGTCGTCAGCTGCTGTTTTCTGCTCGTGCGTCGGATCGTTGGCCGCAGGGCCCTTGTTGAAGAACTCGCTGGAGGGGTTGGTGCTTGACCCGAGCGGCGCAGCGATAGCCGGGGCTCGAGTGACCGCTATTGGCTCCAATCGTGCCTTCGCCAGTACGGGAACGGATCAAAAGGGCGAGTTTTCGCTTCCTCTGCCGCCCGGCTCCTACACAGTGACCGTTGGAGCCGACGGGTTCACGAACGCGGTGCGCAGCGTTACCGTAGCGAACGAGCCCTCATCGCCAGTTGTAATCGAGTTGCAAGTCGCCGCGCGGAGCGAACAGGTGACCGTGACCGAGACCGCCGCGGCGGGCTATCAGGTGATCGCGACGAACACCGCGACGAAGACGCCCACATCGCTCATCGACATCCCGCAATCGATTTCAGTCGTCTCCGGAGACCTGGTGAAAGACCAGATGATGATGAGCATCGGCGACGTCGTCCGGTATGTGCCCGGGGTGACGGCGGTGCAGGGCGAGAACAACAGGGACCAGGTTGTCATCCGGGGGAACAGCTCGTCCGCGGACTTCTTTCTCAATGGCGTTCGCGATGACGCTCAGTATTACCGCGACCTGTACAACATCGAGCGGATCGAGGCACTGAAGGGGCCGAATGCAATGATTTTCGGCCGTGGAGGCGGCGGGGGCGTCATCAATCGCGTGACAAAGGAAGCGGGCTTTGCCGGATTGCGGGAGATTGACGTCGAGGGGGGCGCTTTTGGCAACAAGCGAGTCGCGGCTGATTTCGAGCAACCGTTTGGCGACAAGGCCGCGATACGGTTCAACGGGGTCTATGAAAACTCCGACAGCTTCCGGAAATCTGTAAGCCTGGACCGCTACGGGCTGAATCCTGCGGTGACGCTTGTTCCGAGCCAGCGGACGCGCATCGTTCTGAACTATGAAAATTTCCACGATCGCCGCACGGCCGACAGAGGCGTCCCGTCATTCGCGGGCAGACCCGCGGACGTACCGATCCAGACATTTTTTGGAAATCCTTCGGACAGCCCGGTACGAGCGCAGATCAATCTGGGATCGGCGACGATAGAGCACCGGGCCGGAGGGCTGAACCTGCGAAACACGATCTTCACCGGCGACTACGACCGGGGCTATCAAAACTATGTGCCCGGCGCCGTGAATGCGGACAAAACCCTGGTCGCGCTATCGGCCTACAATAACGCATCGCACCGCCGGAACGTGTTCAACCAAACCGACCTCAGCTATATCATCTCCACGGGCGCGTTCCGGCATACGTTCGTCTGGGGTGTTGAACTGGGGCGGCAAAGCACCAACAACTTCCGCAATACCGGATACTTCAACAACACAGCGATCTCGATTTTCGTGCCCTTAGCGGATTCTGTAATCAGCACGCCAGTGGTGTTTCGGCAAAGCGCAACGGACGCCGATAACCGCGTGGGGGCGACCGTAGCGGCTGGTTATGTGCAGGACCAGCTCGAAATTTCCCGCTTCGTCCAGGTCGTCGCGGGCGTGCGTGTGGACCGCTTCGGCCTTGACTTCCATAGCAATCGCACGAGCGATCACCTGCAACGCATCGATCGCCTGGTTTCGCCGCGGGCAGGCATTATCTTCAAGATCTCTCCGCCCGTATCGCTTTACGGGAACTACAGCGTGTCCTGGCTGCCCGGCTCGGGAGATCAGTTCTCGGCCCTTACTGCTGTCACGCAGCAGATCAAACCCGAAAAGTTCAGCAACTATGAAATTGGCATGAAGTGGGACGTTCGCCGCAGCCTGTCTCTGACCACAGCGGCGTACCGGCTCGATCGCACGAACACCAGGGCAACGGATCCGAACGACCCTACAAGGATCGTCCAGACCGGCAGCCAGCGCACGAAGGGGTTTGAGTTGGGACTGAACGGCAGCATCACAGGGAAATGGCGCGTTGCCGGCGGGTACGCATTCCAGGATGCGGTCATAACCCGCGCCACAACCTCCGCCCGCGCCGGTGCACAAGTCGCTCAAGTACCGCATCACACGTTCTCACTGTGGAACAGCTATCAATTTCTGCCACGGTTGTCGGCAGGGTTCGGCATTCTGAATCGTTCCGACATGTACGCTGGCATCGACAACACCGTTACTCTGCCTGGTTACGCTCGCGCCGATGCAGCCCTTTACTATTCGGTAGCGGAAAAAGTGCGGCTCCAGATCAACGTCCAGAATTTATTCGACTGCAAGTACTTCATCAACGCGGACGGCAACAACAACATTTCCCCGGGTTCTCCCCGCGCTGTTCGCGCTGGCCTGATTGCCAGTTTCTAATGCTCGGGAGCCACTCGGCATGTAGTGCCAGGCCGAGTCCGCCTGGTCTGCGTCCGCAGGATACGAGCCCGCCCCCCCAGATCAGGAATGCACTCTTCACGCGGCCACGCATGCGGCCTTTTCTTCGGATCTCGCGGCCTGCGCGCTTCGAACCGGCGGCCTCATCAGCTTGGCGATTTTCTCGCTGAGTTCGCACCAGGCGAACGGTTTTTCGATGAAGTGGACCGAGAGGTCCGGGACCAGTTCCCGGTTGACGTACTCGGGGTCGCCCGAAATTACCAGGGCGCGGAGGTCCGGCCTGTGGCGTGCGGCTTCGCGCATCAATACTGGAGCGTCCTCCACCCTCATGTCCGTCAGAAAGAGGGCGATCGCGCTTTCCGTGGGGTCCAGCCCGGTCTCAGCCTCGATTACCGGAAGCCCGCAACGATTCAGAAACTCGACGACCTGGAGCCGAAGCCCCTCGGATGCTATCGATACGAGTACGGCGGCCATTTTCGGGTCCTCTACACCGAAAATCGTACCTCGTGACCGCAATCGAACGATAGAACGTTAACATTAAGCCGAATCAACGAATCAGTTCGTAGCTAACGAAGGCGAATTTCTTCGAATCGGGCGCCCAGGACTGCACATTTAAGGTCCCCTGCCCGCCGAACAACCTGGTCAGTACACGAATGGCGGGCGTCTTCAGGTTCGCGCCCGGCATCCGCATCATCCGGAGCATCACGTTCCGGTTCGCGGGGTGCCCCTCGGTGCCCTTCTCGAAGGAGATGAAGACGAGCCACTTGCCGTCCGGGGAGGGGTGCGGAAACCAATCCTCGTATTCGTCGCTGGTGACCTGCTGCGCCCTGGAATCGTCCGGTCCGGCGCCGGAGACGGGGATGCGCCAGATATCCCAATTGCCCGAGCGCTGGGAGTTGAAATAGATCCACTTGCCGTCGGGTGAGTAGTCGGGCCCGTCATCGTAGGCCGGGTTCGAAGTGAGGCGTTCCTCCTGGCCGCCGTTGGCGGGGATGCGGTAGAGGTCAAAATTGCCGCCTCGCTGCGCCGCGTAGGCCAGCCACTTGCCGTCGGGGGACCAGCCGTGGAAGTAGCTGGGGGATTTGGCGGTAATCTGCCGGACGTTGCCGCCGTCCGCGGAGGCCGTGTAGATCACCGATGCCGGGGTGGCGCCGCGGGCGGAGATGGCGTATTTCTTGCCATCCGGTGAAATTCCGTGGTCATTATTGCATGCGCTCAACTGCGGGAGATCGACTTTGACCGGCTCGGCGGGCTTCCTGTCCAGCGCCAGGCGCCAGAGCGCGCCGCCGGAGTTGAGCAGGAGATACTTGCCGTCGGGAGACCAGTTCGGCGCCTCGAAGTGGCGGTCGGCCTTATGGACGACTTCGGTTTCGCCGGTGCCGATATCGAAGATGGAGATGCGGCTGCGAACCTGCGGCCGCGGCGTTTGCAGGCTAACGTTGGAGAACACCGCGGTCTCGAGCACATTGGCATCGTGCGAGCACACGGCGAGCCCGACATAGACCGGGTCTTTCAGGGTCACCGCCACCGGGCCGGAGGGCTGGAGCCGCTCGCCGGGATTGCCGGCATACATCGTGAACCGGTCGCCGCGGCGCTCGATGCGGATTCGAACCGGAGCCTTCACCGCCGATTGCACTTCGCGGGTGTCGCCGCCAGCCTCGGCGCGGTACTGGAGTGAGGTCAGCCCGTCGCCATGAACCGCGACGTCCGCGTACGGGGCATCCGGCTCCAGGCCCTGGCGGATCATCAGCGCGGCCTTGCGGTGCGACACAACACCGGCGCCGATGAACCTGACATCCGCGGTGAGGGTTACGTCTCCCGAGAGCCGCTTCCACCCGTAGTGGAAGGCGTCGGCGGTTCCCCAGATGTTCGCGCCGCCTCCCGTGATCCGGTACTCGCCCTTCGTGGCGTCGAACTCCACGCTGCCCGCCCGTGGAGTGACTCCGGCGTCGCCGTGTCCCTCGAAGATGCCGTGCCCTGTGTTCTGGGCGGTCAAGGGGAGCAGCGCAGCGGAGACGATCAGGGCGAGCGGAAGCGTTTTCATAGTGGAGGCTATGGTACCACGGCGTACAATGGAATTTATGCCTGACACACTCATTCTCGCCGGGCGGGAGTTCCGCTCGCGCCTGCTCGTCGGAACGGGCAAGTATCGCACGTTCCAGGAGATGGCACGCTGCCATGAAGCTTCCGGCGCCGAGATGGTAACGGTTGCGGTGCGGCGGGTGAATCTCACCGACCGCTCCAAGGAATCGCTGCTCGATTACATCGATCGGACGAAGTTCTTCATCCTGCCGAATACCGCCGGATGCTATACGGCGGACGAGGCGATCCGCACGGCACGGCTGGCGCGGGAGGTCGGGCTTTCCAACTGGGTCAAGCTCGAGGTGATCGGCGACGAGAAGACGCTGTTCCCGGACAATGAGGGCCTGCTCGAAGCGACGCGCGTGCTCGTCAAGGAAGGCTTTGTGTGCCTGCCCTACACGAATGACGACCTGGTGAACGCGCGCAAACTGATCGACGCGGGCGCGGCGGCGGTGATGCCGCTCGGAGCGCCCATCGGTTCGGGAATGGGCATACAGAACCCCGCGAACCTGCGTGTCCTCCGCGAAATGATCACGGAAGTGCCGCTGATCGTGGACGCCGGCGTGGGCACTGCATCCGACGCGGCCGTTGCCATGGAACTGGGCTTTGATGGAGTGCTCATGAATACGGCGATCGCGGCGGCTGAGGATGCGGTAAAAATGGCCACGGCCATGAAACTCGCCGTGGAGGCGGGCCGGCTCGCGTACGAATCCGGGCGCATGCCGAAGAAGTTATACGCTACGGCAAGCAGCCCGCTTTCAGGAGTTGTCAGATAGGAGGATCAGGAAGCCAGGCGTTCGATCTGCCGGTCCAGGATGCGGCGTGCGGTCTGAGCCAGTTCTCTCCCGGTGAATGGTTTTTGCAGGAAGGACATGCCGGGCTCCAAAGGCCCGCGGCGAACCAGGGCGTCGTCCGTATAGCCGGACATGTAGAGCACTCGCATCTCGGGCCGCAGATGACGCATCCTGGCGGCCAGCTCCCGCCCGTCCATCTGCGGCATCACCATATCGGTAATCAAGAGGGGTATCTGCCCCCGATGCGCTTCGCTCACCCGTAGTGCCTCGTCCCCGTTGGCAGCTTCGAGCACCTTGTACCCAAGGTCGCGGAGTACCTGGCATGTGATGTGCCGCACCGTGTCATCGTCTTCCACCACCAGGACGGTTTCCGACCCCCGAGGATTCCCAGGCTCGGCCCGAGCCTCGGCCGACTGGGCGGCAGGCTCCTCAATGCGAGGCAGGTAGATTCGAATGGTTGTGCCAAGCCCCGGCTCGCTGTCCACCAGAATTGAGCCGCCGCATTGCTCGATGATGCCGTACACCATCGATAGCCCCAGGCCGGTTCCTTTCTCCTTTTCCTTCGTGGTAAAGAACGGCTCGAAGATGCGGCTTTTTGTTTCCGAATCCATCCCAACTCCGGTGTCGCTCATGGAAAGCATCACATAGGAACCCGGCTGAAGGGACGGGTGCTCACGCGCGTTCCCTTCACCGACAGTGACGTTTCGCGTTTCCAGAGCCAGTTTCCCTCCCTGAGGCATGGCGTCCCTGGCGTTGATGGCGATGTTCAGGATCACCTGATGCATCTGCCCCTGATCACCCCTAATCTGCCCCAATTCGGGATCGAGGATGGCTTCCAACTCGATGTCCTCTCCCAGCAGGCGCTTGAGCAGCTTCGTGTCCTCTCGAATCAGGGAATTCAGAGCGATATTTCGAGGCTGAATGATCTGCCTCCGGCTGAAGGCCAGAAGTTGATGCGTCAGCTCCGCGGCCCGCTCGCCCGCCTTGCGGATCTCGTCCAGGCTGGCTCGGAGGGGACTCTCCGGTTCAAGCTCCGTCAGCACCAGCTCGGCGTAACCATTAATCGTGGTCAAGAGGTTATTGAAGTCGTGGGCCACTCCTCCGGCCAGCCGGCCGATGGACTCCATCCTCTGAGCGTGGCGGAGTTGTTCCTCCAGGCGCGCTCTCGCTTGTTCCGCTTCCTTGCTGGCGGTGATATCGAGGATTACGCCGCGCATGCCGGCACGGTTTCCTTTGTCGTCGAAAACCACCGTGGAGTGAGCCTCGACCCACACGACCCGCCCGTCTTTGGCGATCGTGCGGAACTGGTGGATTCCACTCTTGCCGCTGGCGAAGAACCCGGCCGCTTCGCGCGCCGCGCGATCGCGGTCCTCCGGATGGACGATGCGCAACCAGAACCCGGGCGTAGATGACCACTGCTGGACACTGTAGCCCAGCATAGGCTCGGCATAGCCGCTGATAAACTCCGTTCTTTGGCCGGGGTCGTCCGGCGGTCCCCAACTCTCCCAAACCGCTCCGTGTACGCTCGCGATGATTTCGGCCATACGTTGGCGCTCACCCTGGACATCGCTGAGCAATCGGGCATATTCGGTCTCCGCCCGCTCTCGTTGAGTCAACTCGGCGCGCAAGCGGTGATTGCTTTCCGCCAACTGCGAGCGGGCGATAGCGTTATCGATTGCGTAAGGCAGTTGGGTCAGGTAGTTGTCGCGTTTGACGATGTAGTCGTACGCTCCGAGCTTCAGGGCTGCCACCGCCGTGACCTCATCTCCCTTACCGGTGATCACGATGAACGGAGCCAGCGGGCCGTTGCGCCTCGCTTCCCTCAGAAGATCGAGACCGCTCATATCCGGCATTCGCAGGTCGCAAAGAACGAGGTCGAACGTCGCTTCCCCCAGACGGGAGAGGGCCTGTCCGGAGGAGCGGACGACTTCCACGCTGAGGTGCGCGGCGGCCTCGGCAAAGTGTCTCAGCGTCAAATCTATGTCCGCAGGATTATGTTCGACGTAGAGAATGCGCCGTTGGCGGCGTCCGGCGCTGTACCCTTGCTCCTGCAGCCTTCTGCGCACGGTAACGGCACTTTCCAAAACTGCCGGCAGAGTTTGGAGATAGTCTCCATATTTTGGGACGTAGTCGTACGCTCCCAGACGAAGCGCCTGAACTACCAGAGCCTCATCGCCCACGCCGGTCACCATCACCGCCGGCGGCGAAGTGCCTTTCTCCGCCAATTCCTTCAAGACGGCCGTGCCGTCCATATCCGGCAGACGGTAGTCCAGCAGCAGCACGTCATAATTCGATTCCTCCAATCGAGCCAGGCATCTCCGCCCGGTGTCCACTACTTCGAGTTCAATTTGTGGAGCTTCCAGCTCGAGGTGCGTCTTCGTCAGGTCGGCATCGCAGGAGTCGTCCTCGGCGTAGAGCACATGAAGTCGCTCTTTCATAAATCCCCGGTCATTGCTCCGAACGGCTGCTCATTGGTAAGCAGCCAGTAGGTTTTGATTGTCTTCATCAGTTCGGCGAACGCTAGGGAATCCACGGGTTTGACAATGTAGGAGTTGACTCCCAGCTCGTAGGCCGCCTCTATGTCCTTGTTTTCTCGCGAGGTTGTCAGCACAACGACCGGGACTTGCTTCCATATCGCATGGCCACGGGCACACCGCAACACGTCGATGCCATCGACCTTGGGCAACCGCAGGTCCAGCAGCACCAGAATGGGGATCTTCGAGTCGGTGGGCAATTCGTGCTGCTCCATATAGCGCAGCGCTTCCTCACCGTCTCTACAAACCACGATCGGGTTGATGACACTAAGTTCCTTCAGCGCCTCGCACGTAAGATCCACGTCCATGGGGTTGTCTTCCACCAGCAAAATCGGGCGCACCCGTGCGTTCATGCCGTTTCCCCCTCGCTTGCCGGCCGGCGACTTGGCAATTCGACAAAGAACGTCGCTCCCGAGCCGGGTTTCGATTCGGCCCGGATCTGCCCGCCGAGTTTGTCCACCAGTTTCCTGACGATGGCCAGTCCAGCCCCGGTGCCTTCGAACTCGTCTTGCCGGACCAGGCGGTTGAAGAGTCCGAAGATCCGGTCGTAGTACTTCATGTCGAAGCCGATTCCGTTATCGGAAACCCTGATGCTGAACGCATTTGAATTTTGTTGGCCCGCTATAAGGATGCGGGGCGGCTTAGCGTTCCGGCTGTACTTCAGGGCATTGTCGATCAGATTGGTCAGAACCTGCTGCAGGCCGCGTTCCCAGGTGCGGACGGTCGTCGAGGAGAGGACTACAGCCACCTCCGCCCCCTGCTCCACGATCACCAGTTTCCGCTCCGCGAGGATGTCCTCAAGCATTGCCGCCAGGTTGACCTCAGTGTCCGTAGGGTTCTCCGCGTCGAGGCGGGAATAGTGCAACAGATCTTCAATGAGGTGATCGAGATTCTTAGTGGCCGTCAGGATCTGCGTGAGGCAGAAGAGCGCGCGATCGCCGAGACCAGCGCGGTGCCGGCGCTCCAGTTCCTGGGCATATCCGGCAATGCCCCGCAGCGGAGCCTTCAGGTCATGAGACACCGTGTAGGCAAAGCCCTTCAACTCTTCGTTTCTGGCGCGCAGCAATTCCTCCGCGCGCTTGCGTTGGCCGATTTCGTTTTGCAGTTCGGCGGTGCGCATCGCCACACCCTGCTCCAGGTTCTCCATCGCCCGCTTGCGCTCCGTGATATCGACCATGGCTCCGATCATCCGCACCGGCCTTCCCGTGGTGTCATGAACGACATAGCCGCGGTCGAGGATGTCGGCGTACGAGCCGTCTCCGCGTTGAAAACGGTACTCATCCGACCAGAACGGCCCCCCACGATGCGCCGCGGCGCGAATCCCGGACACTACCCGCTCCCGATCCGCCGGGTGGATATGCTCAGACCACCAACCCAGATCGGCGCGTACTTCCTCGGCGGGGTACTTGAACAACGTGGTGGCGCCCTGATTCCACCGGAAGGCATCGGTTGCCAGGTCCCAGTCCCAGATCATGTCGTTTGTGGCGAGCGCGGCGACCTGGAAACGTTCCTCGCTTTGCCTAAGCTGAAGCTCGGCCTGCTTGCGTTCGGTGATGTCCTGGCAGATTCCGACCAGCTTCACAGGCGCATGTTCGCCGTCAAAAATCCATCTTCCCTGGCTGCGGAGCAACCGGATTGCCCCATCGGGACGGACGATGCGTTCCTCAAAATCAAAGCTCTTGCGCTCGCGAAATGCCCGCTCGATGGTTTCCCGGGTGTTGTTCCGGTCTTCGGGATGGACCCGTTCGAGGTAACCTTCAAAGGTTGGCGCGAACTGCTCGGGACGCACTCCGAAAATCCGGCAGAGTTCCTCTGAGCGGTAGACTTTGTCTTCGCGGATATTCCACTCATAGCTGCCGAGGTGTGCGATCCCCTGCGCTTCGGCGAGCTGGACCTCCCGCCTTTCGATTTCTTCCGCGGCGCGCTTCCTCTCGGTGATGTCCAGCGTCACACCCATTGCCCGGACGGGTTTGCCCGTTGCATCGCGTTCCGCCCGCCCTTTGCCAGCAATCCAGTGCAGCGAGCCATCGGGCCAAAAGATGCGGTATTCGACGTCGTACTCCGCGGGCGGAGCACGCAAACCCTGGAGTGCGGATTCGACACGGGAGCGATCCTCCGGATGAATGGCGGCCTTAGCCATCTCCGGCGTCGGATCGGCATCCGGCGGCCAACCGAATATCGCTTTTAGCTGGTCGCTCCAGACGAGGCGGCCGGAGCTGACGTCCCATTCCCAGATACCGGCTTTCCCCCTTGCGACGGCAAGACGCAGCCGCTCTTCGCTTGCGCGCAGCGCCTCCGCTTCCCGGTGCTTGAAGATTGCAATCGCCGCTGTGTAAGTAGCGATCTCGATCAGCTTCCAATGCCGCTCGGCAGGACGGGTCGCGGTTCGGAAGTAGCAGGCGAAGGTGCCGAGCACGCGGCGTTGCGGATCGAAGATAGGCGTGGACCAACAGGCGCGCAAGCCGTGCTTGAGTGCGAAGTCACGGTATCCATTCCATAGCGGATCGGTCGCAATATCCTCGACAACAACCGGCTCGCCGCGGAAGGCTGCTGTGCCGCAAGAGCCGGCGCACGGGCCAATCGGCTCGCCGTCAATGGCGCAGTTGTATTCGTCGGGAAGGCTCGGCGCCGCGCCGAAGCGAAAGAACCCTATTCTGGTCCTTCAGCAGGTCCGCGGTTTCCCGCAAAGCCTGCTCGGCCTGCTTGTGCTCAGTAATGTCGCAGGCAACGATTGAGACCCCGTCCGGGGAGGGATAGATACGGTTCTCGAACCAGCGATTCGAGGGTTCCCAATAGGTCTCCGTGCGGATCGGCGCCTGCGCGGCCATGGCAACCTCGAGAATCCGTCTGAACTGCTGCCCCGCTTCCGCATATTCCGTCCTGGCATCTCTTCCAACAAGATCTTCGGCGCTACGTCCGAGCAACTCGGCGGCTTGCCGGTTGACATAGGTAAAGTGCCAGTCCCTGTCGAAAGCCAGAACAGCATCGTTGAAGCGATCGAGAACGTTGTCACGTTGCCTGTTCGAATCAGGCTCGACTATCGATTCCCTCGGCACCATAGGCCGTCCCTCCAGCACGACTTACGGTCTCAAAAGCCGAGTTGGCCCGTCTGTTGAGTAGGAGTGTTGTAAGAACGGTTAGCTCTGCCGAGTTTTCTCTGTAAGCCCCTCTCGACCCGACTACTCTTATTCTACCCCCAGGTGGGAGCTAACCAGGACAATCGCGTGCCGTTGCCGGGATCTGCCGTGAGTTCACTCGAAAGCGACAGCCACCCTGGGCGCGGGAACTTCCGGACCGCGCTCGGGTTCCAATGCGCCAGGAGGACGGGACGATGGCAATGACGATGAGCGGAACCGACGGAATGAAAGCGGACATCAACATCACGCCGATGATCGACGTCTTGCTGGTACTGCTCGTGATCTTTATGCTTGCCTGCCCGCTTGCGCCGGCCGGGTTAGACGCGCTCGTGCCTCAACCCGCACGCGACGACACCCCGGAACGGCCGAGTGACCTCGTGCTGACCGTGCGCAGCGACGGCATCGTGCAGTTGAACCAGGACGCCATCGAACTGGCGGCACTCCCGGCGCGACTGGCGCAGCTTTTCAAACTCCGCGGCGACAGTGTGATTTTCGTGCGCGGCGAGAGTAATCTGGAGTTCCGGCAGGTCGCCCAGGTCATCGATATGGCCCGGGGAGCGGGCATGATGCGGGTTGCGCTGATGACTGCGCCGCTGGAGTAGGCCGAGGCGCCCGCCCTACTTGATTATGCTGTGCAGGCTGGAGTAGTCGTCCGTCCAAAGGCGGAAGCCGGGTTTTGGCTTCAGCACTTCCGCGCGGAGCGCCGCGCGCAATGCTTCGTGTGCGCCGCGGTCCACCACTAGCACCCAGGAGGCCGAATAGCAGACATAATCGTCGTCTGCCTCTTCGAACTCCGCCTTGAGAGCCGCTCTTCCGAGATGGCTCGCCGCACGCTCGATCACCGGACTCAGTTCCAGATAGGTGTTCGAGATATTCACGGCGAGAACGCCTCCGGGAGCAAGGTGCCGCAGGTAGGTACGGAAAGCCTCCTGGGTCAGCAGATGGACGGGAACGGAATCGCCCGAAAAGGCATCCATGACAAGCACGTCGAAACGCTGGTCCGGTTCGCGTTCGAGCGACAGGCGGCCGTCACCCATGACGACCTGAACCTGCGCCTTGCTATCGCGGAGATAGGTAAACTCCGTTCGCGCAAGCTGCACGACTATCGGGTTGATCTCGTAGATGCGGATTGTGTCTCCCGCGCGTCCGTACGCCGCAATAGTGCCCGTGCCCAGTCCGATAACGCCGATGCGGCGCGGCACGCCGTCCTTGCCTTCCATCAGCGCGCGCCCGAGTCCCGTTGCTTGACAGTAATAGGTATTCGGTTTGTTGCGATAGGCCGCGTCCTGGAACTGCGCGCCGTGGATGATCGCGCCGTGCATCAGTTTCCGGCGCATGCCCATGCCGTCGTCATCGTCTGCCTCGCTCACGCGAAGCTGGCCGTAAAAATTGCGCACCAGAACACGATTGCCCTTGACGGAATCGTGTATAGCGACGCCGAGCACGACAGCGTAACTTATGACTGCCGCCGCGAGCGCCGCGCGCCAGGCCCATCGCCGCAGTTCAGCCGCCAGTACCGCCGCGATCAGAGCGGCGCAAAGCGCGAGCCCGATCGGCAGCTCGTAGTATGCGTTGAACAGGCTGGGCGCCACGAGCCCTACAAACACTCCGCCGAGCGCGCCTCCGAGCGAAAGCATCAGGTAGAAGGCCGTGAGATACCGGGGGTTCGGCTTCAAGCGCACCAGCTCGCCGTGGCACACCATGCACATGACAAACAGCGCGCCCGTCGCAAGCGCTACGCTTGTGATCGCTTTGAACTCGCTGCGGCCATACCAAAGCATGTAGCCCATGATGCCCAGGGCGCCTGCCACCAGCGGCAGGTAAACCGGCCGGAAGTAGAGCCGCGGAGTTTCAAAACAGATGATGAAAGTCAGGAGATAAGCGCTGAGCGGCAGAATCCAGAGGAACGGGATCGCGGCAACGTCCTGGGTGAGGTACGTCGTGATGGCGAGCAACAGAACGGAAGCCGTAGCGGGAAGCGCTACCCAGAGGGTACGAATCCGCCATCCGGGCGACGCCACAGGGGGAGCGTCCGGGCCGCTTTTTGCCGGCCCGCCGGTTCTGGTCTGCCAGGCGATAACGGACACCACGATGACAAATCCGGCGTACGCTCCGGACCACACCCACGCCTGCGTGCGCGTGCTGAGATTCGGCTCCACCAGCAACGGATAGCTCAGCAGGGCCAGAAGCGAAGCAAAGTTCGACAGCGCGAATAAACGGTAAGGGACCGCGCCGGCGTGCGTCCGCGCGTACCACGCCTGAAGCAGCGGGCTCGTAGTGGACAGAAGGAAGTAGGGCAACCCTACCGTCGCAGCCAGGAGAAGAAGGATGTGCCACTCCGGGTTCGCTACAGACGGGCTCTTCCAAGCTGCGCCGGGCGCGACCGGCAGGACCGCCAGACTTGCCAGCAGCACCGCCGCATGCACAGCCGCCTGTTTGCGCGCGCTCAACCGTTCATGAAGCCAGTGCGCGTACAGATACCCGAGCAGCAGCGCCGCCTGGAAAAACAGCATGCACGTGTTCCAGACGCTCGAAGTGCCTCCGAACCACGGCAGGATAATCTTTGCAATCAACGGCTGGATCTGAAAAAGCAGAAACGCCGAAAGGAATACAGCACAGGCGTAAAGAAGCATTACCCCGAAACGGCCCGCCTCAGGCGGACCGCATCAACTCCTCCCAGGTGACCTCGCGGCCGGTCTCGATGGCCATGCGCCCGAGCAGCGATGTCAGCGTGCTCTCGGCGGCGATCGTCGCCATGTTTTCAGGCTTGCGGTCGAGGATGCAGCCGAGGAAGTGCTCCACCGCATCGATAGTGATCTCGCGCTTGGACCGCACCTCGGTGAAGTCCCTGCCGCCGCGATGCAATCGATAGTAGCTGCGCGTGACCTCAATCGTGTACTTGGTTCCGAAGAACTGCTCATTCACCTCGCCATAGCCGTTGGCGAGCTGGCAGGCGGTAAGGAATCCGCGCAGGCCGTTCGGATAGACGTAGGTGACGTTCAGGTGGTCGAGATTATCCCCATAATCGCGGACCTTGCGGCCGCCGGCGCCGGTCGCGGAGAGCGGGTGCGCCTTGGAATACCAGTTCAGCACGTCCACACCGTGGCAATCCTGCTCGACGATGAAACCGCCCGAGGTTTCGTTCCAGGAATACCAGGCACGCAGTTTCTCTACTTCGGGCGGATAGTTCGGCCGGTACCCGGCCCGCGCACCGCCGACCACCCAATGGCTCTGCATCATCGATAGGCTGCCGATGGCGCCCTCATTGATGAGCTTTTCGGCGGCGAGGTATTCGGGGCTGAACCGTTGCTGAAAACCGAACTGGATGTGCTTGGACTTGTCTGCGCGCTCGGCGGCGCGCATCAGCCGCTTGACCCCCGCGACGCTCGCGCCTGCGGGCTTTTCACAGTAGATGTGCTTGCGCGAGTTGACCGCGTGCTCGAAGTGTTCGGGATGCAGGAACACAGGCGAGGCGATCAAGACGGCGTCGATGTCGGCGGCGGCGAGCAGTTCCTCATGGTTCTTGTACACGCGCGCCGCGTCCGCGCCGGGAATCTGTGTCTTGCCGAGATCGATGCGATCCGGGAAGATGTCGCAGATGGCGGCGAGCCTGGTTCGCGGGTCCTTCACGAATGTGGTCCCCATGAAGCGGCCGCGGTTGCCCGTTCCGATGATGCCGAGCGAAACGGCTGAATTCGCCTGCGAGCCGAACGCGGTCGCCGGCTTCACGAGCAGCATGCCGGCGGCTCCCGCCATCGCATCACGCCTGTTGATCGTACTCATTTATCCTCCTGGTAATCCTACAAGCCGGGCAGCCGCCACGGCGCGCGATAGTGGCGCGTCACCATCCTGGCTGCTTCCGCGCTATTGGTGATCTTCTCGGCCTTCGCGTCCCAGAGAATCTTCTGGCCCGTACGGAAGGCGATGTTGCCGAGCAGGCACGTCGAGGTGCTGCGGTGGCCGGTTTCGATGTCCCCGGCCGGCAACTGGCGGGACTTGATGCTGTCCAGAAAATTGCGGACGTGCGGCATGTGCTGTAGCGACGTGGTGCCGCGCTCGACGGCGGCATCGGCCCTGTAGTAAAGGCCGAGACCGCTGAGATCGTCAAAGGCCTCGCGGTAGCTCTGTGAAACCTTTTCGGCGTGCGCCCTGGCCTGAGGCATGATCTGATAGCCGGAGCGGTCGATAAAAATCGTCCCGAGCGTGCCCTGCATCATGATGCCGTAGCTGCCGAACGGCTTCCAGCCCGCGTCGCCGTTCGGACCGTAGCTGTTGTGCTGGAGCGTCGAGTAGCGCACGAGGCAATCGTTCGGGTATTCCCAGATGACTTCCTGCGTATCGGGGCACTCGCGGCAGTCCTTCGTGTGATAGAGACCTCCGGAACTGGTGACACTCAGCGGTGCATCAACCTTCAGGGCCCAGTGCACGACGTCGATGAGATGCACGCACCAGTTGGTCAGCTCCCCGCCCGCGTAGTCCCACCAGACGCGGAAGTTGCGCCGTGCCGGGTTGTAAGGCACCTTGGGCGCGGGGCCGAGCCAGAAGTCCCAGTCGAGGTCGTTCGGTGGAGGGGCGTCTTTCGGGAATCCCATGCCGAACGCCGACCCATGTGCATGATTCCAGCACTGTGCGAAATGGACCTTGCCGATGCGCCCGTCCTGGACCGCCTTCACCGCACGCTCGAAATGCGAACCGGACCGCTGCTGGATGCCCACCTGCACGATCCGGTTGTTTCGCCGGGCCGCTTCCACCGTGAGGCGACCCTCGCGGATACTGTGGGAGACGGGCTTCTCGACGTAGGCGTCCTTGCCCGCGTTGCAAGCTTCCACTGCGATCAGCGCGTGCCAGTGGTCGGGCGTGGCAACGACCACGGCGTCCACGTCCTTGCGCTCGAGCACGAGCCGGTAGTCGCCGTAACCCTTCGCCTTGCCCCCGGTCAGGGTCCGGGCCGACTCCATGTGCGATTCGTCAACGTCACAGACGGCGACGACGTCCACGTCCGGGTTGCGCTGGAAATCGGTCAGGTCCATCTTGCCCATGCCGCCGCAGCCGATAATGGCGACGCCGATGCGGTCGATTGGGCTGGCCGGCTTCGCCTGCGCGGGAGGTAGAGCGGCCCCGATAGCACTCCGTTTCATGAAGCTGCGCCGGTTCACGCGAACCATCTTACGTCAAACGGCTCGCGAAACGCAGGGTCAGGGCTTCGGTTTGGGCTTGGTCCCGGGAACGGGCACGAGCCAGAGCAGGCGCTTGTGCCGCACGCGGCTGACCACCTCTTCTTTGGTCACCGTTGCCGGGACGAGCTTGGCAGGATCCTTCCAGGAGGTATCTTTACCGGGCGCGGCGCCCGAATCCGTGTAGCCCTCCCGAATCTCCAGGAACGCCTCTTCACGCAGCTTGGTGAGATACGTGCGCACGGCGGGTTGCATCCTGGGTGGGTAGAGCTTTTCCATAACCTCGTTCTCTACCGCCTCGAACGGCTGCAGGCCCTGCTGCGGGTGATCCTCCACCTTCAGAATCAGGAAACCGTTCGCCTGCTTGATCGCGTCCGTGACGTACCCTTTCTCCTTCGTGAAAAGGAGATCCTCAAGGTCCTTCCTGAGCATGCCACGCTTGAACGGGGGCAGCTCGCCGTAACTGCGGGCCGACTCGGCATCGGAGTTGTCGCGCGCCAGGTTGCCGAAGTTCTCGTTCTTGCGCGCGCGGGCCACCAGATCCTTGGCTTTCTTCTCGGCGGCGGCGATGCCGGCGGCATCCTTCCCTTCCGTCGAAATCAGGATCTCGCGCAGACCGACTTCCTCTTCGCGGACGAATTCGTTTTTATGCTCGTTGTAGTATTTCTGAAGCTCGGCCTTCGGTATCACGATGCGGCCGCCCACCTCGCGTCGCACGACGTCCCTCGTGAGCATGCTGTCCTTGGCCTGTTGTTTGAAATCCTCGAAGGACATGCCGCTCTGCTCGCGGATGTACTGCTGGAACTTGTCGGGGTCGGTGATCTTGCTCTCGAGCTGCAACTGCGCCATGTACTTGCTCAGGTCCTGATCGACGGTGATGTTCAGGTCCTTCGCCTTCTGAACCAGCAGGGCCTGGTCGATCCGGTCGCGGAGGAGGTCGGCTTGGGCTTGCCGCATCGCCGCCTGGAGCTGAGAGGCCGGCAGTTTCTGCCTGCTCAGTTCCGCCTCGATCTGCTTCCGCGACCTCTCAAGTTCGCCGAGCGTGATGATTTCGTTGTTTATCTTGGCGACGATTTGCTCGACCACAGTAGCGCCCGCGCCAGTGGATTCCGGTTTCGGCGCGGGTGTTGCCTGCTGAATCGATGGGGCTGGAGCGGGCGCGGAAGTTCTCACGGGCGACTGCTGCGCCGCGAAAGATCGGCTTAGCACAACCGGCTCGCGCCGGACTGGGGGCGGCATCGGCGATTGCTCGGAGGGTGGAACTCGAATCGGCGCGGGCTGTGGGGGCGTGCCCGCGGGTCGCAGGTCGATGATCAGGCTGTCAGGCTCTGCCGTCGCGGCGTAGTCGGCCGGGCGCTCCAGATCCAACACGACCCTGGTGAAACCCTCATCCCGCGCCGCCATGCGGATCTGCTTCACAAGGGCAGTCCGGACGGGAATAGCCGTCTTGCCGCCCTCTCGCAACTTCGCACCCGGCAGATCGAAGTAGATGCGCTCGGGGCCTCGCAGGCTCGCCGCGCGATACTGCACCTTGCCGCTGGTCTCGATGGTGATTCGCACGGAGTCGCCTGAGGAAGAAAACCGGACAGGCCCAACGGTCGGACTGGCGGGCAGCGACGCCGCCGGGCAGATAAGAACCGCACTTACGGCGAAGACGATTCGGGTTGCCATTCTTGGCGAGTATACATCCGGGCGGCTATCCATGGGCGCGGGCTTGTGACGTTGCTGCCCGGCGCTGGGTTGCGTTGAAGTGGGTGCGGCCCGCGTTGGGTCAGGCCGCACCGGGGGTGGGGCTACGAGGTTGCGATGCGGAGATTGTTGGTCACCGAGAACACTCCGGGCACGCCATTGGCGCGCAACCCCGCAAGGTTCCGGTCCACTTGGCTGTTCACGATGCCGTCAAGGGTGACGTTGCCGTTTTTCACGATGATGCGAATCGCGGGCTGTGCGCCCAGGCTGTACCGGTCGAGTCCCGGCTGCCAGTACACGGCCCGTAGGACTGCCAGCCGAATCCGGTCATCGTAAGGCGACGGCGGCAGCACTTCGATCTTGTTCGTGACGCCTCCCACTCCGAGTATCGCCCGGACCACATGTTCGGCATCGTTCTTCAACGTGGGGTTTGTAACCTCCCCGAGCAGCAATACCCGGTTGCCTTCCACCTTGTACGACAAATTGTCGAACACGTTGTAATACGGCAGCATTAAGAACTCGTGGCGCACCCGCTCATCGAGGCTCTTCGGCGTCCCGGTGCGGGTGGAAGCCAGAACCAACATCGGCGCGGCGATCAGCGCGCCCGCCAGAACCAACCCGGCCTTGCGTCTCATCGTGTTCTCTCCTTCCACTGCGATGGATGAGTTTTGGCCAGGGTGAGTTTCCGGACTTACATTCTTTTACATTGGCAGCAAATAGGACCGGCCTAACGGAGCAGGTCTTCGAGTTGCAGCTTGGCGTCGGTTTTGGCGTCGCGGTACTTCACAATCACCGGTGTGTAAAGCGAGATACCCCAGTCCTTGCCGGGTCCGCGCGGGATGGCACGGGCTCCCGCAACCACCACAGCTTCTTCGGGGATGATGAGCGGTTCGTCGGCTCCCGCGCAATAGACTTCGCCGCGCACGAGGTCGTAAACCGGGGTCGAGCGGTTGAGAATCGTGCCGGTGCCCAGCACGGCGCGGCGCTTCACCACTGTTCCCTCGTAGATGCCGCAATTACCGCCCACCAGAACCTCATCCTCGACGATCACCGGCAGCGCGCCGACCGGCTCGAGCACCCCGCCGATCTGCGCCGCGGCCGAGATGTGGCAGTTACTGCCGACCTGCGCGCAACTGCCCACCAGCGCGTGCGAATCCACCATCGTGCCTTCCCCGACGTATGAGCCCGCGTTGATATACATCGGCGGCATGCAGGTAACGCCCCGGCCGACGTAACAGCCGTCGCGAATGCTTGATCCGCCGGGCACAATTCGCACGGCGTCCGCCACCCCGAGCTGCTTCACGGGATAAGTCGATCTGTCGAAGAACGGCTGCCGGGCGGCGTCCACCGACATGTCTGTCAGCGTGCCCATGCGGAACCCGAGCAGGATGCCTTTCTTCACCCAGGTATTCACGCGCCAGCCGCTCTTAACCTCGGCATCGGGCTCGGCGGCCCGCACCTCGCCGGCGTTCAGCGCGCGCTTGAAGGCATCGAACAACCGGAAATGCTCGTCCGTGTAGCGCTCCGGCTTGTCTTCGAAGAGTCTTTCGATCTCAGTTTGCAGCATGCGCTTGGGCGAGTCCGGCGGCTTCAAGTACATTCTGGATGCGGGCGAGATTGTTGGGGTTCGGAGCGACCAGCGGGAGGCGCCAGACCGGCTCGAGCAGCCCCATCAAACCCATGGCGGCCTTCACGGGAATCGGGTTCGATTCGACGAAGTTCACCTCCATCAGGGCCTGATATTTGCGCTGCAACTCGCGCGCGGGCGGGAAGTTGTTCTCAAGACAGAGCCGGACCAGCCGGGCCATCTCGGCGGGGATTTCGTTCGAAACAACGGAGATCAGCCCGCGGCCGCCGAGCGCGATGACGGGCAGTGCGACAGCGTCGTCTCCAGAGAGCACGTTGAAGCGCTCCGGGACCTGCGCGAGAATCGACGCCATCTGGCTGATGTTACCCGAAGCCTCTTTGACACCGGCGATGTTATCGATCGCGGCAAGGCGCTTCAGCGTTGCCGGTTCCACGTTGACTCCGGTCCGCCCCTGCACGCTGTAGACGACGATAGGCAGCCGCACAGCCGAGGCGATCGCCTTATAGTGCTGGTAGAGGCCTTCCTGGGTCGGCTTGTTGTAGTAGGGCGTGACGGAAAGCAGACCATCGGCGCCCAGCGACTGCAATTCCCTGGCGAGTTCGACGACCTCAGCGGTGTTATACCCGCCCGCGCCCGCGAGTACGGGAACCTTGCCCTTTGCTTCTTCCAGTGTGATCTCGACCACGCGGAGGTGTTCAGCGCGGCTCAAAGTGGGGTTCTCGCCTGTTGTGCCGCACGGCACCAGGAAGTCGATTCCCGCCTCGATCTGCCGCCGCACGAGCCGGCGCAGGGTCTGTTCGTCCAAACTGAAATCTTTCCGGAATGGTGTCACCAGGGCCGTTCCGCATCCTGTAAACATCTCAAACCTCCCCTGCGCCCTTATTGAAGATCACGTCGCTGAATTCGTAAAAACCCTTCTTACCCGCTATCCACCAGGCGGCTTTGAGAGCGCCGCGTGCGAATCCTTCACGGCTGCGGGCGGTGTGGCGGAGCGTGATGGTGTCCGCGGCGGAATCGAAACCGATCTCGTGCGTGCCCGGGTGCCGGCCCGCGCGGTTCGAACTGGTATCGATGGGGCGCTGATAGCCTGCCTGCTTCATCCGCTCAACCAGTTTCAGGAGCGTGCCCGAGGGCGCGTCCTTTTTCGTCGAATGGTGAATCTCCCAGGCCCAGGCGCCATATTCCCCTTCATTGGCGAACAGGCGGGCCGCTTCCGCCACCAGGCGCGAGAGAATATTCACCCCTATAGAGTAATTCGGGCTCCACACGAGACCGACGCCCGCCTTCTCGACGATCGGCCTGACGCGCTCCAGTTCGCCCAGCCATCCGGTCGTCCCGATGACCATATCCACACCCAGCGCCGCCATCCGCTCGATATTGCCGACGGTGACGGAGGGCACGGAAAACTCGATCGCGACATCGATATTCTCGAAGTTCTCGCGCGTCATGCCCTCGTAATTGGCATTGTTGTGCTCATCGAGCTTCAGTGTCACTTCGAAGCCGTATTCGGGGGCAAGCTCCTCGATCAGCCGCCCCATCTTGCCGTAGCCTACGATTGCAAGGTTCATTCAAATACCGCCGGATCCAGCTCCTGGAAGAACTCCTGATGCAAAAGCCGCACGGCCTTCAGCAGGTCCGCTTCATCCACCACCAGGCTCAGGTTCCACTGCGAACCGCCCTGTGAAACCATCAGGACGTTCACCGGACTGAGCGCGCTGAAGATGCGAGCGCCAATTCCAGCCGTGTAGCGGATATTATCTCCTACCAGGGAGATTATCGCGCGGTCGTGCTCGACGGACACCTCCGCGAACTGCTCGAGTTCAACCTGAATCCGGTCCAGCCTCGACGTGTCGTCGATCGTAGCCGAGACGCTGACCTCCGAGGTCGTCAGCATATCGACGGGCGTCTCGTAGCGGTCGAAAATCTCGAAAATACGGTGCAGGAAACCGTAGGCCATCAGCATGCGCGTCGAGTTGATATTCACGACGGTGATGCGCTTCTTGCATGCGATCGACTTGATGGGGTTGGCGCAGGGAACGGCTTCTCGAATGATGCGCGTGCCCGGCGCTTCCGGACGCCGCGAGTTCAGGATCATAACCGGGATGTTCTTCTCGACAGCGGGCAACACAGTGGAGGGGTGAAGGACCTTGGCTCCGAAATAAGACAGTTCGGCGGCCTCGGCGAAAGAGATTTCCTTCAGCCGGTGCGCGTCGGGAACGGAGTTCGGGTCGGCGGTCATCATGCCATCCACGTCAGTCCAGATCTGTATCTCCTCGGCCCCTATCCCAGCGCCGGCAAGGGCTGCCGTGAAATCGGATCCGCCGCGTCCAAGCGTTGATGTGACGCCGTCCTCCGTCGCCGCGATGAATCCGCCCATCACGACGACCTTGCCCTGGCGTGCGAGCGGCGCGACCTGATCGCACAGCCTGGCGTATGTTTGCGGGTAGAGCGGCGCGGCGTGCGTGTGGCGCTTATCTGTTACTACCAGGCGGCGCGAGTCTGCGTGTACGGCATCCATTCCGGCCGAACGGAACGCCAGGGTCACGATGCGGCTTGACAGGCGCTCGCCGTAACTCGAAACGGCATCCACCAGCCTCGGTGTGAGTTCACCGATCACCGAGAGGCCCGTGATCAGCTCACCGAGTTCCTGAAAATGCTCGGCAACTACTCGTTCAAGCGCGGCAGTGTCCTCGGCCGAGACAAGCGGCCGCGCCTCCGCCAGGTGGTATTCGCGAAGAGCGGCTAACTGCTCGAAAGCGCGCTCGCGCTTGCCCTCTACCGCATCGGCGGCCAGAGCGAGCAGCCTGTTGGTGGTCTTGCCCATCGCCGAGACGACCACCACCGGTTGCCGCTCCAGCCTCGCTTTCACGATCGCGGCTACGCGTGAGATGGCGGCCGCCGATTCCACCGAACTGCCGCCGAATTTCATTACGATCATCAGTCGAGATATCCTTCCGAAGACATCAACTCGGCGTTGAGCACAGCCACCCCAGCCGCGCCGCGGATCGTGTTGTGGCCGAGAGCGACGAACTTATAATCGAGCACCGGACAGGGACGCAGGCGCCCGATGAAGGCGGTCATGCCGCGACCGCGCTCGGCGTCGCGGCGAGGCTGCGGCCGGTCACGCTGTTCCATGTAAACTACCGGCTGCGCGGGAGCGCTCGGTAATTCGCGCTCCTGGGGCGCGCTCCGGAATGCGTTGAATGCGGCGATAACGTCCTGCTCCGAAGGCTTCGACGTGAGCTCGACCGAAACGGTTTCCGTGTGGCCGTCCACCACGGGCACGCGGTTGCAGTGTGCGCTTACGCCCGCCGCGAGCGGCTCGACGTGGTCGCCCCGCAGGTCGCCGAGAATCTTCTGCGTCTCCTGCTCGATCTTCTCTTCTTCGCCGCCGATGAACGGGATGACATTGGCGTTGATGTCCATGCTCGGCACGCCGGGGTAGCCCGCGCCGGAGATGGCCTGCATGGTGGTGACCACCACGCGTGTGATGCCGAACTGCTTCAACGGGCCGAGCGCCATCGTCAGCACAACGGTGGAGCAGTTCGGATTCGTGACGATCTGCCCTTTCCAGCCGCGAAGCTGCTGCTGGTACGGGACGAGCTTCAGGTGGCCGGGATTGATCTCGGGAACGAGCAGCGGAACGTCCGCCTCCATGCGGTGATTCTTCGAGTTCGACACCACAACGTGTCCGGCCTCGGCGAAGGCGCGTTCGATCTCTGTGGCGACCGAAGCGTCCATCGCGGAAAACACCAGGCGCGGCGCGTGGTCCGGCTTCGATTCCTCCACCGTCAGATCGGCCACCGAACTCGGCATCGCTCCGTCGAGACGCCAGCTTGTCGCGTCCCGGTACTTCTTGCCGGCAGAGCGGTCGCTCGCGCCCACCCATGTCAGGTCGAACCACGGGTGGTTCTGAAGGAACTTCACAAAATGTTGGCCCACCATACCGGTGGCTCCCAGGATACCGACTTCGATTTTCCGCATAGAGTTCTCAGGCCGCAGTTGCCAGCCTTTTTACCATCCTCGTATAGATCTCGACAGCGTCGAAGAGCTGCCGCTTGGAAACCTTTTCATTAAGCGTGTGCGCGACGTGAATGCTTCCCGGACCGATCAGGAACGCCTCGCCCCAACTATCGCCGAAGGCGGGAATATCAGTGGTGAACGCGACGACGGTCGCCGGCAGGTCTTCGAATGCCCTCAGCCGCACGGCGGGAACGCATAGGACCTCGCGCGCGTCCACGCGCCCGGCCGCGGCTTTCGTCACGGCGGCGCGGATCGGCCCGGCATCGGAAACAAGCCGGAACATGAGTTCCGCCCCCGCCTCGTCGGGGATGACGTTCGGCGCGCGGCCTCCGGAAATGGTTCCGATGTTCAGGGTGCTCCGGCCAAGCACCGGATCCTCGGGCAGGCGGAAGCAGCGAATCTCCTGGAGAGCATCAAGGAGCTTGTCGATCGCCGATTCGCCCAGTTCGGGATATGCCGAGTGGGCCATACGGCCGTGCGCGGTCAACTCGAAGCGCAGGGTGCCCTTCGAACCGAGGGCAAGCGCGTTCTCAGTGGGTTCGCCGTTGATGAGGTACCGCGAGCCGCGCGGATCGCGAGCCGCCGCGAACGCCCCGGCGCTGTTGCGCTCCTCGCCCACCACGAATAGCAGTCCGAAATTCCGCACGCCCTCGGCGAGCAAGCGTTCGGCGGCCACTATCATTGCCGCAATGATTCCCTTGGCATCACAGGCGCCGCGCCCGTAAATGTTTTCGTCGTCTTCGCGCGACGGGAAAAAGGGCGGCACAACGTCCATGTGCGTTGAGAGGGTCGCAACGGGAGTGCCCCAGCGCACGAACACGTTCGAGCGGCCGGGCTCGATCTCGATCGCCTCGGCCAAGCCGCCCGTGCGCGCCGCGAGTTTAGAGAGATGGTCGAACAGGTATGCGCCGACCTCTTTCTCGTTGTTCGTGATCGACTCGATGTCTACAAGCGCCCGCGTCAGTTCGATTACGTTCATTGGCGTTGCCGGGGATGGCAGCGGGATAGAGGGAGAGAGGACCTGCCCTCGATAGCGCTCCATCCGAATCGTCCAGGATTCGAATGACAGTGGACAGGTGTTAACCATACCCACCAACCGCCCGGAAGCGCGCTTCCCAGACGATTTCGGCGGAACCGCAGGACGGGCCGTGTACTACGGCCTGCCGCGCGTCTTGCACCCCTTTCGCACGGTCCTCCGAAGCGACTCGGAACAACGGACCCGGCTACTCATGGCTTCCGCGCCTCTATCGAAACAAATTTCAGAATAACAGAATCCGCTGACCCTTGCTCGCAGTGGAGCACCCGCCGCGGTCCCCGCCCTCACTTCCCGATGACCGGCACAAATTCCAGATAGGCCAGATTGTTGCCCTTGCCGTAATGCACGGTCAGCACTTGCAGCCCGGACTTCGCGAAAGTAATCTCCCCGATCTCGGCCTTGTTCCAATTGTGCGGACTGCCAGTCCCTACCGGCAGCTTGCATTCAGCAGCCGGCTTGCCGTCGATGTCGAATTTCACCGCGTTCGCGGCGTTGCCGTAGAGCGCGACGATCTTGTAGGTGCCGGCCTTCTTCACGCGAACCGTATAGTTGGTCCACTCGCCTTCCTCTTCCCATCCGACATAGAGCTGATCCTTCGGCGGTTCAAACAGGTTTTTGGGGCTGAAATCGGCGAAATCCTTGGTGTACGAGATATCGACCCCTTCCTTCTCACGGAAGTAGCAGATGGATTCAGGCGTGCCGGGCCGGCAATGCTTGGTAAGGACGCCGTTCTCTCCCCCCTCGCATGAATTCGGTGCGGTTGAGCTTAGCGCCTTGATTGACCTCGTCCGAATCGTGGTACGCGACGCCTTCGCCGCCCAGGTCATACAGAGCCAACTGGAGCGTTCCGGGGATCGCCTGCGGACCCGATTTATGAGACTGGTCCTTGAATGGCTTGCCTTTGTAGCCGGGCGGCATGGCAAGCGCGGCACTCACGAAGATCAGGAACATGAGGGCACTTGTTCGTTTCACTTCTTTCCTCCTTAGCCAATGCCGATTCTAGTGCAGTGTCTTCAAAATTGCTTGAAAATCACCGGGCTCGCCTCCGCGAATCCGCCAAACCGCTCCCTCGCTGTCCGGAGATTCGCTGGCGCCCTCGAAATTGAGATTCCAGTTATCGGCGGAAGGCTCTCGCCGCCGTGCTTCCGGTGCAACGCGTTAAAATGGACAAAAGAGCGCGCCTTTATGATGCGCCTCTCAGAGGCTCCAGGGAGTCGAGATGTCTGCTACTGCGCGTTCAGCCGCGTCGTCCAAACCGCCACTGACGGAACAGGTGTATTTCATGGTCCGCGATCGCATCCTGTGCGGGGCGTTCCCGCCCGGGGCCGTGTTGTCGCGGCGGAAGCTCGCCGACGAGTTCGGAATGAGCTTCCTGCCGATCTCGGCGGCCCTGCAACGGCTGGAAAGCGAAGGACTCCTGGAAAGCCGGCCGCGCGTCGGGACCCGGGTGCGGACACCAACGCCAGACGAGGTCAGGGGCCGGTACGTAGTGCGTGAGGCGCTTGAAGCCCAGTCGGCGCGGCTGTGCTGCGAGCGCGTCACTTTCCAGGAGCGCATCGAGTTGCAGCGGATGGCCGAGCAACTCGATTCGCTGTACGCGCGTTCGGCGGCCGCGGAGCGTGACATGGCATTCGAGAGCGCCGTTCATCAGAACCACATGAACCTCCACCTGCGGATCGCGGAGTACGCTCGTTGCCCCGAACTGAAGGAGACGATTGAAAGAAATCAGGTTCTGATTTTCAACTGGTTCTACGACGTCACCGCCGAGCGCCGTCTCCTGCCGGAACGGTTTCACCGCGATCTCATCGATGCGATCTGCGGAGACGATCCGCGCGCCGCCGATGAGGCAATGCGCCTGCATGTCCGCTATGGCCTCGAGGCCACTCTCAAAGCTGTCGAGCACCACGCGACCACCGATGCCTGGCGTCTGAAACGGTAGCGCTTACAACACGCTCCCCTTCCCAACGGGCACATCGCCGTACGCGTGCACTTCTTCGCAGATCAACTGCAGGACCCGTTCCACATCGCCACCCGCGGTGCGGAAAGAATCCGCGTCGATAGCCAGCGGAGCCCCAATCACCACGAGTGGAGCCCCGTATTTGGGCGTGTCAGCCGCCTGCTCGAGCGTTAATCCTCCAACCGCCTGCACAGGCACGGGCACCGCTTCGACTATCTCGCGCAGCCGGTCGAGAGGAGTTGGCGCGTGCTGCCCCCGTTGGCGGCGAAGGTTGCGCATGTCGTAACCGATGTGGTGGATGACGAAGTCGCAGCCGAGGTCCGCCAGCAACCTCGCCCCATCCACGGGGTCCGGCATCGCCATGTCGTCTCCCATCACCTTGATACCGAAGTCGCGTCCGGCTTTCACGACCAGTTCCACCGTTTCCGGGTGCGCCTGGCCCATGACGACTACCATGTTCGCACCGGCCTTCGCCATGATTTCCGCCTCCAGCCAGCCGCCATCCATGGTCTTGAGATCCGCCACGATTGGCACCTCCGGAAACCGCGCCCGGAGTTCGCGCACTCCCCGCATTCCTTCGGCGATGATGAGCGGCGTGCCGGCCTCCAGCCAGTCCACGCCTGCCCGAATGGCCATTTCCGCAGTCCTCACCGCCTCGGCCACATCGGTGAGATCGAGAGAGATCTGGACGGTAGGTTTCATATTTAGCCCAGTTTTCTCACCATGCTTCCCCACGGTTCGCGCATGGGAACGGACATCATCTTCCTCGCGTCCTCGTCGCCAACGATCGTTTCCTTCTTCTCATCCCAGCGGACGGGGCGGCCAGTGCGGATGCAGATGTCGGAGAGTTGAGCGATCAGGTCCGACCGCACGGCGCTCTCGATGGGGTCGACCGTTTTCACCTGTGCTTTGCCGCTCATCTGCGCTTTGAGGTCCTCGATCCAGCCCAACGCATGGGCGGCCACCGGGGCATCCCACAGATTGAGCCCCGCCGGCACCCGCTCCTCTTGCTTCGGATGCTTTGGCAAATGAATCTCGTTCGGACCGATTTGCGAGGTGACCAGGGAGGCGGGTTCCGTAACCACCTTCTCGTAGGCGCTGGCAACCCAGCCTTCCGTTCCCACGAAGAGCGCAACATTATTGAGGGGCTGCTTCGGGCCAAGCGACACGTTCGGGACTCCGGGGAGGGTCTTGAACGTCTTGTTATCCGTGAAGCTCATGACAAGCCCGTTTTCGTAGGTGCAGCGCAGGTTCCACTCGGTGGCGCAGTTGTACAGACCCCCTTGGGCGACTTTGCCGGTGCCCTCGTAGGTGACCGGAATGGTCAGTCCGGCGTTGTCGGCCCACAACTGCACCTGATCGAGGGGATGGCCTCCCCAATTCGCGATCATGCCCAGGCCGTAGTCCCGGATCTCGAAGATGCCACCCTTGCGAGTGCGGTCGCGGCAGAAAGGCGCGTACGGGGCTGGTCCGAGCCAGAGGTCATAATTCCAGCCGTCGGGGACCGGGAGTTCCGGGGTCGCCGAGCCGCCGGATCGCGAGGCCGGGCAGGTGACGTAAATTTCCTTGACCTTGCCGATGCGCCCGTTGAGCACCAGTTCTATGGCATGGCGCGCGATCGGAGAAGAGCGGCGCTCGGCTCCGTAGAGGAAGGACTTCCGGTACTTCCGCACGGCTTTCAGGGCGGCAAGGTCCATCTCGATGCTCGAGCCCAGCGGCTTCTCCGTGTGACAGTGCTTGCCTGCCTTTTGAGCGGCGATGGTCATCGCCACGTGCCAATGGTCCGGAGTAGCGATGTAAACGGCATCGATGTCCTTCTGCCGGAGCAGGTCGCGGAAATCCTCATACGCCCGGATGCCGCTGTAGCTTCCACGCGATTTCCTTTCCGCGTAGCCTTTCTCCAGCTTTTCCTTCAACGCTTCGCGGCGGTCTTTCTGCACGTCGCACACGGCAACGAGTTCGCATTCCTCGATGGGAATGTAGAACGGAGATTCATAGGGCCCGCGCGTTCCCGCGCCGATGACTCCGATAGTGATGCGGTCGCTCGGTGCGGTCTTGCCGCGCCCCAAAGCACTGGCAGGCACGATGAGCGGAGCGGCCAGAGATCCGGAGAGTGCGCCGAGAAAGCCACGTCGAGTTCGAAGATCAGTGATTTGCTTTGTGTTATCCATGTCCTTTTCCTTTCTCATGCGAGCCAATGTTTACAGCGGCCGAATCCAGATGTTGCGGAAGCGCACCGGGTTTTTGTGCGCGCCGAATCCGAGGGGCCCGCGGACTTTTCCCGCCGGATAGGGCCCCGGCAGCTTTGCGTGCGGGGTTGTGCCATAAATCTCCTGATTGTTCTGGACCAATACCCCGTTGTGCAAGACCGTGACCCGGGCAGGCTTTTCCAGTTTGTCCCCTTTGAATTCCGGCGCGAGAAAAATGATGTCGTAACTCTCCCACTGGCCGGGCTTTCGGGAGGCTGTCACCAGGGGCGGCGTCTGGCCGTAAATGGCCGCTGCCTGCCCGTCCGGATAGATCTTCGTCGTCGGGTCGAAGATCTGTAGCTCGAAGAGGCCCATCAGCAGGACGCCGTTGTTGCCGCGATCCATCAGATCCCCTTGCGGCGGATCCGGCTCGCGCCACTCCAAATGCAACTGAAAACTGCCGTATTCGTCTACGGTTTCGAATCGCCCGGCAGTGGCTTCCACGTAGCCGTTCTCCACCTTCCACTCGTTCGGCTTCCACTTGGAAAGGTCCTTGCCGTCGAACAGCACGATGGCATCCGATGGCGGCCGGCCCGGCCGGTCTTGCGTGCTAAAATCGCCCGGTTCGATCTTCTTCGGCACTGGCCGGTCCGGATCGTGGACCCGGTAGCCCGACCAAGGCTGTACCGGCGTGTCCCTGTAACCGAACGTGCCGTTATCCGCGTGTACCAGTTTGTGCTGCGCTCGAGCGGACGGCAGGAACGCGACCATGCAACAGGCGGTCAGAATAAACGAAGTAATTCTTTTCATCTTTTCAACTCCATCATCTTTGGTGGGGCAGCGGGTCTCCAGACCTGCGCCGGGCGTCCACGCCCGCAACCGAGCCGCGACCGCGAGGGAGCGGTCCTGCCCGTGAACTGGAGTGTTTTGAATTCGACGCATGTCCATTTGCAATATCAGTTGACAGGAGCATGCTAGTTCGGTTCGAAGCTCCTGTCAAGAGTATTTTTTTGGCATTTCACTCCCCTCGGGCGGTGCTCCACCGGGCCTCCGCGCACGCCGGCGCAGTCTCAACCGAAAACAAAAGGATTGACAGCAATTGTTTGTCGAGGCAGAATCAGTATTGCCATATCAGAGCAGAACAGCCGATACTGCTGAAGAGGCGCGATGAGGATTGCTGTCGTTTCCCCTTGTGGCCGGGGCATTGGCGCCGCTTATAGCACCACTCGTGGCGAGTCTGGCAGGGAGACGTAGACATGGACAGAAGACAATTCATCAGCAATTCGGCAGTCGCGCTGGGCTCCTTGAGCTCGGCTGAAGCCGTTGCGAATGCGCGGGGCGAAGCCGGACGGCCGGTTCGGGCCGTGAGTATCGGTTTCAGGCCCGGCCCGTCGCTGGAACAGATCGTGGGGCTCGTGGACAAAGAGGGAGCGCGTGGCGCCGATATCATCACTCTTCCCGAGACCTTCCGCGGACAGGACGACACGACCCAGGAAACGCTGGACGGTCCTACGGTTACGGCGCTCGCGCGGCTGGCAGATAAACACCGGACATATATCCTTTGTCCGATCGATCGAAAAGATGGCGGCCGGAGGCTCAACTCCGCCGTTCTTTTGGACCGCCGCGGCCGCGTCGCCGGCGTCTACGACAAGCTGTACCCGTTTTGGGTGGAAGAGTTCAAGAGGCGTCCCCCAGTGCAGCCGGGCCAGACGGTCACGGTGTTTCAAACCGATTTCGGCCGTCTGGGCGTCGCCATCTGCTTCGACGTGAATTGGGCTCCGCTCTGGCAGCGGCTGTCGGATTTTGGGGCGGAACTGGTGATTTGGCCGAGCGCGTATTCGGCGGGGAAGACGCTTCAGGCGCGGGCGATCGACTACAGCTACTACGTCATGAGCGCGACATGGATCCCCGATTGCCTTGTATTCGACATAGACGGCGATCAACTCCTGTACGAAAAGGGCAACTCAGGCGACTTCAACGTGACCCGCTTCACGTTTGACCTGGACCGGTGCATCTTTCACCGGGATCTCAATATGCCCGGCAAGCTCGCGAAATTGCTCAAAGAGCGCGGTGACGATGTGCTGCTCGACAAGAACTTGCCGATGGAGGGGTGCTTTGTGCTCAAAGCCAAGCGCCCGGGCGTCAGCGCACGCGCGCTGGCCCGGCAGTACGGCTTGGAGGAGCGCAGACCATACCTGAACCGGAGCCGCAGCGTGGTGGACACAGCCCGGGGTTGGCAGTTCTCCTGATCGCCGCACAACGGCATACCCGCACTAAAGGAGTCAATGTGACCAGAGGATATAAGAACGCTACAATTGTCTGCTTCCTGCTGACCTGCCTTGCAGCCGGTCTCCAGGGTGCGCCACAAAAGGGTACGGCAGAACGCATCGTACTCACGGATAAGGAGTACTTCGAGGCGCCCGGGTTCTTCTTCCTGATGTATCACAACAACTACGCGGGAATGCAGGGCGGGCTCCAGATGAGCCAGAACGGCGAGCGCCTGCTCGATTCGGGCCAACTGGTGATTAACGGCCAGGGCGGCGGCCGTTCCCCTTCCCGGATTTTGCGCCGCGAGGTTGACCGCGAGCGCTCGACGGCAACGATTTTTGGGGAAACGAACGGCGTGGGTTATCAGTTGATCTGCCGCACCGATGGCCGGCGCATGTTCGTCAAGGTGAAGCTCGACCGGCCGCTCGACTGGAGCAAAGTTCGCCAGGCGTCTTTCAATATGTTCCTTTATCCCCCGGCGTACTTCCTGAAATCGTTTCAGGGCGACTCGATGACGGGGGTGTTTCCGCGGCAATTCAAAGGCCAGCCGGTGCTTCTGAAATCCACGCGCGTTCTGCGGGTGGCTCAGGAGGATCCGGCGCGCGCCATCACTCTGGAACGGCGCGACGGTGTGCTCCAACTCGCGGACGTACGGGGCGACCACCCGACCGGATGGTATTCGGTTACGGCGCCCATCGAACCGGGCTCGACCGCCACCGAAGTGGATATTGAAATCCGGCCGACGCTCCTCCCGAACTGGCGCCGCACACCGGTAATCGGCATCTCGCAGGTTGGCTATCACCCCCGGCAGCCGAAGCGGGCCGTGATGGAACTCGATCCACGCGACACGGTGGTCGCAAAAGCGAGCCTCTACAAGCTGAGCGTCAGTGGCGAAAAGCAACTCGTTAAGGCCGCTGTCCCGAAGAATTGGGGAAAGTTTCTCTATCACCGCTACTCCATATTCGATTTCAGCGAGGTCGTAGACCCCGGAGTATATACGCTGGAGTTTCGCGGGCAGAAGGCCGGGCCTTTTCGCATCGGCCGCGATATATACGAGCAGGCATGGCAGCCCACGCTGGCGGTCTTCCTGCCGGTTCAGATGTGCCACGTCTCGGTCCGCGAGCGTAACCGCTTCTGGCATGGGGCCTGCCATGTGGACGATGCGCTGCAGGCGCCCGCGGGCAAAATGCACATCGATGGGTATCAGCAGCAGAACGAGCGCGAAACGAAATTCGCCGATAACGAACACATACCCGGCCTCGACTGGGGCGGATGGCACGATGCCGGCGACTACGATCTGCCGTCCGGCAGCATTACAGGCACGATCCTGGCCCTGGCCCTGGCCCAGGAGGAGTTCAAACCGGGCCTCGACCGCACAACCGTCCGCCGCACCACCCGCGAAGTGCTGATCCACATCCCCGATGGGGAAGACGACCTTCTCCAGCAAATCGAATTCGGCGTGGAAGGCTTGCTGGGCTCGTTCCGCGTGGCGGGACACATCTTCCCCGGGGTCATCGAAAATACATCCTGGCAATACGATGTCACGGGCGACCCGGTCAACATTACCGATAACCGCATCTACGACCGCAACCTCAAGCCCGATCAGTTCACAGTGGATCGCTCGGGCAAGATGGACGACCGGTGGGTATTCACGAACCGGAATACCGGACTCCAGTACCGTGTGGCCCTGGCGTTCGCCGTGGCGAGCCGCGTACTGCGCGAGAAGAAGCCGGCGCTCGCGGACGAGTGCCTGGCCGCGGCCGGCAAACTCTGGGAATACGAGCAGACGCACGCGCCTTCCTGGGCGCCGAGTTCCTATGCCGGGCGCGGCGGGAGCTTCCCGAGCGACGAGATCGCGGCCACGGCGGAACTTTGGCTTACGACCAACGGCGAGCGCTACAAGAAGCGCCTTTACGAGCTCATGCCGAAGATGCGATCGGTACCGCTCGAACAGCTCGGCCGCGGGCCGGGCTGGGTGCTCGTGCGGCTGCTGCCCAAGATTTCCGATCCGGAATTCCGCAACTTGATTTTGGAGATGGGGAAGAAGACACAGAGTGTTTTCGCCGCCGTGGAAGCGGCCAATCCCTACGGTGTTCGCTTTCCTTCCTCGATCAACGAGCCGGAATCGAAGCCGACCACGAGGAGCGGCGCCACGATGGGCTTCTCCTGGGATCTACAGAGTGACGCCATGCGCAACTTCTTCTATCAGAAGCACATGCCAGAGGTCTTCGGTGCGGACACGATGCTGAACACGGTGAATTACGTGCTTGGCTGCCATCCGGCTTCAAATACAAGCTTAGTCTCCGGAGTGGGAACGACGTCCCCGCTGCAGGCCTATGGCTTGAACCGGGATGACTATTCATACATTCCCGGAGGCGTCATCCCAGGCCCTTCTTTCATTCGGCCCGAGTTTATGGAGCTGAAGGAATTTCCATTTCACTTCAATCAAAAGGAATACGTAATACACGGCGCCGGCTCATATATTTTTGATGTGCTCGCGGCACAATGGATACTCGAGCATCAGCCGGACCAAAAACTGAACGACGCAGGAAAGAGGACAAAATGAATCTGGACGGAAAGGTTTGCCTGATTACAGGAGGGAGCTGCGGAATTGGCGCAGCCACGGCTCGCGAGTTTGCCCGCCGCGGTGCGGATATCGCGATCTGCGGCCTCCCCGCCGACGAAGAGCTCGCCTGCGGCGTCAAGCGGGAGATCGAGGCCCTTGGCCGTAAAGCGGTGATCATTACGGCTGATGTGGCGGATCCGGCCCAGGCGGCGGATTGCGTGCGGCGGACTGCCGAGTCGCTAGGAAAACTGGACGTCCTGGTCCACTGCGCGGGTGGCGCAGCGGCGGGCAGCCTGCTCGAGGTTGAAGACGGGACCTGGTACAAAGCCTTCGACATCCACGTACACGCCGTGTATCATCTCTCGCGGGCCGCCGTTCCGTTCATGAAAAAACAAGGCGGCGGCGCAATATTGCTGATTGCATCGGCGGCCGGAGCGCGCGGTTGCGCCGGCGCGATTGCCTACGGTGTCGTCAAAGGGGCGATTCCGCAATTCACGCGCGCGATGGCGCGTGAGCTGGCCGAGTTCGACATCCGCGTAAACTGCGTCGCTCCCGGCATCATTCGAACGCGATTCCAGGATTACCTTACTCCGGAACAGGTTCAGAACAACATACGAAACCGCATTCCGCTCCGTCGCGAGGGACGGCCCGAGGACGTGGCAGCAGTGCTTGCCGCCTTAGCCGAGAACGATTTCATAACCGGCGCCGAAGTTCCGGTGGATGGCGGCATGGCCATGCGTATGGTTTGATATCAGAACACGTACCAAACCGCTCCCTCACGGTCGCGGCTCAGAATCGGTACTGAGCCGCGCGCGTGAGCAAGCGGTTTACACGCACTAATTAGCAGCAAGGAGGATTCATGAACCGCCGAACTTTTTTGACCGGCATTTCGGCAGCCGCGCTCAGCCACGCCGCGGGCCAGCGCAAGGACCATTTTCTTCCCAAGAGCGACACTCATTACCGGCAGGTGCAGTCCTACATTGAGGAAGTGCCTGTGCCCGAATACCATTGGGCATCCGAGAAGACCTACGAGGCCTTCCGCGATATCAAGTATGGCGTGCGGTTGCACTGGGGGCTCTACTCCATCAAGGGTGAACCGAACGAGTCCTGGCCGTTTCTGAAGATGTCATTCGAAGAGCGGCAGCGATATCAGGAACTGTACAAGACCTGGAATCCTCAGGGCTTCAATGCCGATGAGTGGATGGATCTTTTCGCGGCCGGCGGCATGAAGATGTTTGCCTTCACCTCGAAACATCACGACGGCTTTTCCCTGTACCACACCGGCACACGGGTACGCCAGCGGACGAACTGGACGGCGCCGGGCGGACCGCGAATGGAATCCTGCGACCTTGCCTACAGCATCGCCGAGACGCCGTTCCGGCGGGACGTTGTGAAGGAACTCTGCGACGCGGCGCGCAAGCGGAAGATCAAGACCGACCTTTACTTCTCGCACCCCGACTGGTACGACGCGGACTTCCGGCCCTACATCTATCATCCCCTGCAGGTGCCTTCTTCGGGCGTCCTGACCAGGGATTTCGAGACCGCCAAAAAGCGCCTCGGCGATTTGATGGTCACCGTTCCCGACCCCACGCCGGAAGAGGTCGACCGCATGGTGGCCCGGCATCGCGCGCAACTCACCGAACTGCTGACCCGGTACGGCAATATCGACATGTTGTGTCTCGACATGTGGTTCGGGCCGAAGATATGGCCGCGGATCCGGGAGACAGTCCTGCACCTGAGAAAGCTGCGGCCTGACGTGATGCTTCGCGCCCGCGGCATCGGGAACTACGGCGACTTTTACACCCCGGAAGGTTTCGTGCCGGGCAGGAAGGGGAATACGGACACGCCCTGGTTCGTGATCTACCCGCTCGGATCCTCCTTCTCCTATGAACCGATTGCGGAAAACTACAAGGGTGCGGCCTGGATCGTGCGCAACCTTCTGGATTCGGTGGCCAAGGGCGGTAACTTCATGGTTGGCGTCGGTCCGGACGGCGACGGCCGGTTCCATCCCACCTGTATAAGCCAGTTGAAAGAAGTTGGCGAATGGCTGAAGGTGAATGGCGTTGGCATCTACGCAACCCGCCCCCGCGAGGGAGACCTTTGGTCCGAGGGCGAGAGCTTGCGCTTCACCCGAACCAAGGACAAGCGAACAACCTACGCGTTTACGCTGAAGTGGCCAGGCGACAAACTGCTGCTCCGCTCCGTTCGGCCGGCCAAGGGCTCCAGGATTCAGATGCTGGGGACGAACGAATCGTTGAAGTGGAGTGTGTCGGATAGCGGAGTGGAGGTGCAGATCCCGCCCGGAATGCAGGATGAGTCGCGGCGCCCGTGCCGGTTTGCCTGGGGCTTCCGGATTCGCGAGGCAGTCTGATGCAACAGCCGCCGGGTTTGCCCCATTTAAGCTCCGGCGCCCGCCGGAAGCGCTCGGGCGGGAGCTTGTCGGAACGCGCCTATGAGATGATTCGCGACATGATTCTGCGCGGCCAGTATCCTCTCGGCGCGGCTCTGTCGAGGCGGCAACTGGCAAAGGAACTCCGCATGAGTTTCCTGCCGATTTCCGAGGCCTTGCAGCATCTCGAGCTCGACGGCCTGGTGGAGAGCAAACCCCGCGTCGGCACCCGTGTGCGAGTTCCGGTGCCCCAGGACGTCCTCGAGAGATATGCCCTTCGGGAAGCTCTGGAGACGCAAGCCGCGCGGCTGTGCGTCGAGAACGCAGACGACAACGGCAGGGCGGAGATCCTTCGGATGGGGCGGCACCTCGATCAGCTCTACGCTTCGAGCGCCGGCGCAGATGACGACTTCCTGTACTCCGTTCACACCTACCACCTGAACTTCCACCTCCGCGTCGCGGAAATCGCCGGCAACATGTTGTTGAGAGATGCGATCGAACACGAGCAGGTGTTGGTCTTCAACTGGCTGTTCGATACGGCCACGCACCAGCGCGTTCTCCCGCCGAATTTCCATTCCGAACTGGCCGCGGTACTGGCCGGGCATTCAATTGACGCGGCAGACCAGGCGATGCGCGCGCATGTCCGGTATGGAAGGGAGCACGTAGTGGGTGCTGTACGCCTGATGGGGGACTCGAACCAATGGCGAGTCCCCCGCAAGAACGGCCGCGAGTCGGCCGTCGCCCAAACGAGGTGAATTGTGGGCCCGATGCCTGAGCGCCCCCAAGGTGCGGCTCCTCTCTCGAGCCGCCGGTGGTGGATGATCGGTCTTGTTTTCCTTGCGACCGTCATCAACTACCTGGATCGTCAGACTCTCTCGGTAGCAGCCCCCGTGATTACTGAAGAGTTCCACATGAGCAATGTGGACTATTCGCGTGTGGTTTTCGCGTTCATGCTGGCATACACCATCATGAACGGCATCTCCGGCCGGATGGTGGACCGGCTTGGCACCAAGATCGGCTATGCCATCTGTATAGGCTGGTGGAGCGTGGCCGGCATGCTGCACGCATTCGCCCGAGGCCCATTCAGTTTGGGTCTGTTCCGCTTCCTGCTGGGTATGGGAGAGGCCGGGAACTGGCCGGCCGGCGTGAAAGTGGTTGCCGAATGGTTTCCTCCGAAGGAACGGGCTCTTGCCTCCGGAATTTTCAACAGCGGCTCTGCCATCGGGGCGGTTGTTGCGCCGCCGCTCGTCGCCTGGCTCATATCCCGGTCGGGGTGGCGCGCGGCTTTTCTGCTGGTGGGCGGGGTCGGCCTGCTTTGGCTGCTGGCTTGGCTCCTCATTTACCATACACCCGCACACGCCCGCCAGGAGGCTGCGAAGCACCAGGTGCCGGCTCGGGAGCTTTTGCGTTCCAAGTGGGTGTGGCTCTTTACGATCTCCAAAATCTTTAGTGACCCGGCCTGGTATTTCTACATCTTCTGGTTCCCGCAATATCTGAAGAGTGTTCGAGGCTTCGACATCGTCGCCATTGGCAAATTTGCCTGGATTCCGTTTCTCACGGCAGATGCGGGCAATCTGATAGGCGGAGCGTTTGCCGCCTTGCTTCTCAGCCGCGGGTTTGCTGTTACGAGGACGCGCAAGGTATCGGTGCTGTTTTTCGCGCTGCTGATGACCTCGGCGATTCCGGCCGTACTGGTACAGAACGTGTTCGTCTCCATTGCACTGATCTCAACTGCGACGCTCGGCTACACGGGAGCGCTCTCGAATATGCTGGCCATGCCGGCCGACAGATTCCCAAGCAGCGCGGTCGGTTCGGTTTGGGGTATCGCGAGCATGGGGGCGGGTTTCGGAGGGATGGTGTTCAGCCTGCTGACGGGCTGGGTGGTGGATAACTACTCCTACATCCCGGTGTTTATCGGATTTGGCATTCTGCCCTTGATTTCAGCGGCGATCATCTGCTCTCTTCCCGCCGCTGGGCGAAACGCGCCGGAGACGGCGGAAGCGCAGGTACGTTGAGGAGACATCACAAATAATGACGAAGAATCGGGTAATTTCGGTGTTGATTCTTGCCGCAGGTATCGCGTGCGCCCAGAGCCGGGAGGGCCCGCAACCACCGGTGGTGGACCCGGGTGGCGCGGGCAAAGCGCCGTCGGATGCCATCGTGTTGTTCGACGGGCGGGACAATTCTGCTTGGAGCACGATGGACGGGAAGCCGGCGAAGTGTACGGTCGCGGACGGGGTGCTGAACTGCCGCACCGGCGCGCTCGACACCCGGAGTAAAGAGGAGTTTCGCGACGCGCAGATCCACCTGGAGTACAACCTGCCGTATGAGCCCGCGATGAGGGGGCAAGGGCGCGCCAACAGCGGCATTGTGCTGCACAACCGGTACGAGATTCAGATTCTGGACTCGTACCAGAATGAGACTTACGCCAACGGGTCCAACGGCGCCCTATATGGATCGTCGGCGCCGCTTGTGAACGCGTGCCGGAAACCCGGCGAATGGCAGAGCTTCGATATCGTTTTCCACGCCCCGCGCTGCGCGCCCGATGGCACCATGGAGACTCCCGGTACCCTGACCTTGCTCCACAACGGCGTGCTTATCCAGGACCATGTGCCGGTCCGGGCACGCAAGTGCGTGGCAAACGAGGGCCCCCTGGTGCTCCAGGACCACGGCCGCTATGTGGGCCGGAAAATCGGCACGGCCACGGGAGCCGCCGAGGGCGCCCCTGATACGACGGTAAAGTTCCGCAATATCTGGATGCGCCGGCTGGCGCAATAGGAGGGATATTCCAAGATGGAAAACCGACGATCGTTCTTGACCAAGGCAGCCCTGGGACTGGCTGCGGCGGGGGGCTCTGCTCCGGCCGCGTCCGACCAGTTCGTGGTAGGGGTCATCGGCACGGGAATCCGTGCCAATGCAGCCCTGATTCCGCAGTTCAAGTTCAACCCCGCCTTCCGCATCGCCGCGGTCTGCGACGTGTACAAACCTAACCTGGAGCAGGCCGCCGCCCTCGTGGGTGGCAAGGTTGAAACGTACACCGACTACCGGCGGATACTCGACCGGAAGGACATCGACGTGGTGGTGATCGCCACGCCCGACCACTGGCACTGTCCCATGACCATCGAGGCCTGCCAGGCGGGCAAGGATGTTTACCTCGAGAGACCAGTCTCGAATGACATCGACATGTGCATGAAGGCGATAGCGGCCGCCAGGAAGTACAAGCGCGTCGTGCAGGTCGGTTTGATGCAGCGCAGCAGCGCGCCCTTCATGGAGGCTTACAAGGAGGTCCAGAGCGGGATTCTCGGCAAGGTCCGCCATGTCGTACTGATCAATCCCGGCGGCAGCGCGCCCCCTCGGCGCCCAGGTGCAGCGGCACAGGGCGGGCCGGGCAGCGGTCGCGCGACGGAGGAGTCTTCCGCTCCGCCCCCCGGCCTCGACTGGGAGATGTTCCAGGGGCCGGCGCCGCGCCGGCCGTACAGCAGCCAGCGCCAGCGCAATTGGCGCAATTATTGGGACTATGGCTGCGGGGCGCTCGCCGACTGGGGCGTACACCTGCTCGATATTGCGCACTGGTACATGGGCGTCACCGAGCCCTCGCGCACCGCGGCCTCAGTGTACGGCTGGTTCAACCGCCCGCAGGACGATCGCTTCCCGGACACGACCGACGTCTCCTGGCAGTATTCGAACTTCGTCGCCAACTACAGTTCGCGTTCGGAAATGCTCGGAACCTATTTCTGGGGCGACGAAGGCGTGTTGTTCGTAAACCGGAACGGCTACACCGTGCGGCCGGTGGTTCGCAACTGGCGCAGCGGCGGGAAGCCGCCTTTCGAGGAGAAGAAGGTGGCGCTGCACGACGAACCGCCAAACGGCACAGCGTCCTTCGACTCCGATTCCGGCAGGCACATCATGAACTTCCTGGCGTGCCTGAAGAGCCGCGAGCGGCCGGTGTGCGATATCGAGATAGGAGCCTTCTCCACCATTCCTACTCTGATGGCAGGCATGTCCATCCGGAACGGCGGGAAAACCGTCGCGTGGAAGGGCCAACGCGCCTCGCTACTGGCGTAGCGTGACTCACGGGCCAGCGGGCCGGGTATGCCCGGCCCGTGAAGCTTCTACATTCGGGAAGGCTCGGACTTTCAGCCGCTGCGACTTGGCCGCGAGAAAGACCGCAGGGGCTAAAGCCCAATGCTGGCGGCGTGCTACGGCACGGCTGAAGCCGTGCCCTGATACGGTTCGCAATGTACAAACCTGAGCGGGCGACGCGCCGACCATCCACGCCCGGCCTAGCCGGACGGAACTCTCACCTCGCGAAAGGGCCGGCGCTGCTCGGAATCACCTTCGTGAGGTCCTCGCTCAAGATCGATGGGCACCAGTTGGCTTCGATGTGCTCGACAACCAGTTCCGTGCCGCGCGCGTGGCTGACGAACGGGCGCTTGCGGGGATCGTACATCGCATCGGTCAGATCCCGTGTCACGACCACGTTAAAGCCCTGCCGTTTCAGCGAGCGGACGCCGAAGGCGCGGTTCAGAATACAGATGTTGGTGTGGACGCCCATGAGGACGATATTGGTGATGCCTTCCAGCTTACAGAAGTTGTAGATTTCCTGCCCGCTGTCGCTGATGCCGTCGTAACCGGCGATGTGGATGGCGTCGTGCTCGCGCTCCCAGGGATACGGACCTCTTGTAGTAGCCGGCCCGGCTCCCGTAAACCTCTGGGGGACCGGATCGTCACAGCCGCCGGATATCGGGAACCTGCTTTGCTCGTCACGGTCCGGCTCCGTCGCCCGGACCGGGAACGCCGAGGGAGCCTGTGGCGCACGCTGCATCCTCAGCCGCTCAGGCCTTTTCTCGTAAAACTTCATCGTGTCGCTGGGAGCGTGGATGATCATCACGCCCAGGCTTCGGGCGGCATCGAGAACCTCATTCATACGCGGCGCCATTGCGGCCACACGCTGTGCCGAAAGGGCGCAGAGGTGAGTGTCCCACATGTCGATGGCGATGATGGCCGTCTGAGCCACCTCCCAACGCAATACCTCCTCGGACACTTGGATCTTCCCCGGTGCCTGCTCCGCGCGCCGGCGCGCCCGCAGGCTGAGCGTCCCAGGGACTTTGGGGCGATTCGGCAGCGGTTCTCCTTCCGATTGCGGGGCCTGCGCCACTGCCATCCCGAGCGCCCCAGGCAGGATTGAGAGAAAAGATCTTCTGTGCATAATCTACTCCAGCGGCATTTACTCCAGCAGCCACTTGGGAAATGTCTTTGTAAGGCCGACGTCCTTCAGATCGATCTGTTTGATCCCCAACTTGAACGCGGGCGACTCCGGCTTCAACCGGAAATCTCCATGCTTCAACGCTACAAACATCGGGTCCGCGAACATATCGGTACTGGCGACGCCTTGCGTGCGGAGCGTCTCGAGGAACTTGGGCGTTGAGGTCTGCTCCACGCCTCCGCAGTAGTACAGGTTACGTTCGACCTTTGACTTTGCAATCTGCTGCGGTCCGACCTGAAACGTATGAAACACCGCGGCCCCGGTCGTATGGTAGAAGAGGTTCCGCTCCAGCACGCTTCCGTAAACCCGTTCCCCCGGCCCGTCCCGGAAGACCCGGAAATAGCCTTTGGCAAGAACGTCGATGGCGTAGTTGTTAATAAGATTGTTGGGACCCTTGTGCTCCCACGCGCCAGCGTTCGATCGATAGACGATATTCTCTTCCCAAGTGGTCCCGCGCTGCCAGTCGTCCGTGCGCAAGCAGCCACTCACCCACTCGTTGGTGAAGATGTCATGCACATAGTTACGGCGGATCATGTTACCTTCGCCGGCGCCGGTGACGTTGATCGCCGCGCCGTCGCCCAGTTTCCGCAACACGCGTTCAACTTCGTTGTTCTCGACGATGTTGTTTTTCGTGTGCAGGAACGGCATGATCTCGTCCCAGGTCTTACGTTCGCCGATCTCCTGCCAGCGCAGACTCCGGCAGATTTCCCGACTGTCGCCGGGCCGCTGAAAATACGTTACCCGGACGCCGCTCAACGATATGGCGTGCCGCGGCATGTGGTGAATGTAGTTGTTCGCCACCCGGTTCTCACCGCTCTGCCACAGCATCATCCCGACCGAGTGCCAGTAGATCAACCCGCAGTCGTGGATGTTATTGTTCAGAATTTCGTTCTGTTTGTTGACGTCCTTGGTACCGGGTCCGTATCCGATCAGCATGATTCCGCCCTGGCCCATGTGACGGATCTCATTACCCTCGATACGGTTCTTCTGCGCGTAAAGATCCAGCCGGATCGCATCGCCGCCGCTGTCGCGGAACTTACAGTTTTGGACTGTGCATTTTTCAGCACCGCGCAGGCGAATCAAGGCGTCGGGCTTATCGATCATCTCCCAGTCGTGCTGGATGCCGATGTCGTTCTCAGTCCAGACGTCGCGGTCCGCGTGGGCTAACGTCAGTCCGCGGAAGACGAGATTTCGCACGGGAACGTCGGCGTTCCCTTCCGTGTCATTCTTGCCTTCAACCCGGATCAGTTCGCGCAGCCGCGGCGCAAGGATCGCTTCCGGCTCGTTGGTCCGGGGCCACAGATAGAGTTTACGGGTGTGGGTATTGAGCACCCACGCGCCGGGGTAGTTCAGGCCCTCCATGATGTTCTCTACCCAGACAGACCCGTTCCGTTGTTGCCGTTGGAGCCTTCGCAGGGGGTAAGTGCCGGGGAGAGTGGTGCGGGCAACCCGCTCCTTTTCATCCACGGACTCCAGCCCCAGGATGTTCATGGTCGAGGAATAGCGGATTACGATCTCGACATCGTCGAGGTTGCTCCAGTTGCGGATCTCGCCCGCCGGAAAGTGGAGGTTACGCAGCCGGCTGGTTCGATCGGTGTCCCCGCCTTCCGGGGGATCATCCGGGACGAAGCCGGTCCCCTGCGCCCTGGGTAAGTGTCCTTGTTTATCGTAGAGCGTGTAGAAACGACCCAGCGATTCGGGAACATCCGCGACCCACACGTAGCCCTGTGCCGGAACCGGCACACTGCCGGCTATGACGTCGAGCTTCTTCCAGCCTTGGATTTCCAGGCCGGAACTAAGTACCGGACGCTCGCCCGGCGCCGCCTGGTAAGTGATGGAGTACTGATCCGTTCCCGAATCCTCGGGTCCGAAGATGAGCGTGTCTTTGAGCGTGTATGTGCCGCCACGAATCCAGACCGTGACGTTTTTGTTCAGCCCCTTCGCGATGAGCTTGCGAACCTCATCTCTCGCGCGCTCGATGGTAGCAAAGGGTTTGCCCTTATGGCCGGGATTTTCATCCCGGCCATTAGGGGCAACGTAAAACTCAGCGCCACTCGCGGCTGAGGCGAGCGACCCTTTGAGGGCCGCTGCCGCAGCGAGACCGCTAGTGAGGAATGATCTCCGATTCATAGTGCCTCCGTGCGCATAGTGGCGCTCTTTCATGCGTTACCAGCTCAGTCGAAGTGACAGTTGAAGCATGCGCGCCCCATTCGACGAATTCTTCAGGCTGATAATGCCGTTTCCGCCGGGGGTACCCATGCCAGGGTTGTTCAGCACGTTGAAGAAGTCCGCGTTGAACCGAAGATTCACGTCCTCGGTCAGCGCGAAATTCTTGAACAGTGATGAGTCGAGGTTGAATGCCCATGGTCCAGGCAGGACCTGGTTCTGCCACGGGTTGTAGTTGTCGTTGTAGCCGGTCCGGACTACGGAACCGTTGTTCAACTTGATCCAGACGTTATTGGAATCCCAGTACTGCGGGAGGCTGGTGTTGCTTGGCGCATTCGCCGGCAACTGCGTCTGGCCGTAAGGAATCAGCGGCATCTCGGCCGGCGTGTAGTTCGCCGGGACACCGCAAATTCCGGTGCATTTTCCGGATGCGTCGGTCCTGTTGATAAGCGGGGCCGAAATGTACCCGTTCCAGGCAAGATAACCGGGAACACACTCGCCGCCCGTGCAGTCCTGGATCTTGTATTTGGTTCCGTAGTACTCCACTTTACCCTTGGGACCCCAGTTGCCGGTCGGCAGCGACCAATAACGGCTCCGGTAGGAACCGATGCCTGAAAGCTGCCAGCCGCCAATCACGGTGTTCAGAGCCTTGCCAGCGTTCTTGAACAGCGGCTTGCCGTTGCCAATCGGGAGATCCGCGACCCAGTTCCACCTCAGTTGGTGTTGCGGAATCGCACTATCCCGCATGTAGTAAAGCATACGGTTAAGCTTGTCGTAGTTGTCGGGAACCACGCCCGGCAAGTAGCTCGTAGCAGGCACGAGCGAAGCATCGGAGGCGTTTCCGACAGTCCTCGAATTCGTGAGCGCGTTGGTCAGCTCATAGATAAGCTGGAATCCAATGCCTTTGGAGTACCTGCGCTGCACGTCGAACTGAAAAGCGCTTGCGTTCGAATAACCCGACCTCAGGAATTGGTTTACCGAGCCGTAAGTGGTCTGGTTGTATGGATTCCTGGCCGTTGAGGCATATGTCCCGGTAGGCACCGGCTCGCCCGTACGCATGTACCACACGTAGTCGCCCGGTCCGGCGTTATAGTTGTATTTCTGCGGCAGATTCACCGCCTTGGTTCCCACGTAGCGGGCGCTCGCGACGAGGCTGGCATAGATTTCGCGCTCGACCGAGAAGTTCCATTCGTGGCTGGTGCTGGGGCGCTGATTGGGATCTGAGTACTCTACGCCGACCGCACCGTTGATCCTGACGTACCTCGGATCCTCAAGCACGTGCTGCGATTTGTCGGTGCCCGCCATATACTCCAGAGGGGACCGCATGGCATAATTCGGCAGGCCATCGCCGACAACTCTCTGATCGTTGACCTGATACTGAATCGGATACCCGAAAGGTACCAAGCTGCCTTGAGTGTTGTTCCACATACGCAGCGCGAGTTGGGAATCGAACATCCCATAGCCGCCGCGGATCACGAAAGGCTTTTGGGACTCGCCCACTTTGTACGCGAATCCGACGCGGGGACGGAAGAGCCAGGGGTTGCCGTGTATCAGGGCTTTCGGAAGGCCCGCTTGACCAGCCGTCATAAACTTCACGCCGAGATCCTGAAACTGGGAGATCGCGGTTCGGTTGGCTGCGTTGAAGCCGTACATCTCCTCAAGCGTTCTGCCGAGAACTACCGATCCCGACGCTTTGTCGAACGACGCCATCAAGTAGTCCTTCTCGAACATCGCCGGGTAATTCTCGTAGCGCAGACCAAAGTTCAGCGTCAGTCTGGGCGTGACTTTCCAATTGTCCTGAATGTAGCCGGAATATTGGTAATCACGGAGCTGATACGGGGGACGCTTATACGTCAACTGATATTGGGAGACGGCCCCCAGATAGAAGCTCGCCGCGTTGTGGCCGGTCTGAGGGACTTTGGCATAAGCCGATCCGCTCGCCGCGTCCAACAGTGCGGTGAACTGGTCGCTGTACCACGCTCCCGACGTGGGTTGGTCGATCCGGACGTGGATGTACTCCTGGTGGAGCTTGGCGCCGAATTTGATCTCGTGCTTGCCGAGAATCTTCGTGAAGTTCTGATCGGCCACAAAAATGTTCGTGATGTTCTGGCGCGCTTGCTGGACATAGTGGCCGAGGTTGAAGCCCTCACTGTACGAGTGCATCGCGATGAACGGATTTTCACCCGGGTTGGGCATCTTCAGCATGGTGGCCAGATTGCCCCCCTCGGTGGGCGGCGGGCCTGTGAACTTATTCTCACGCGAAAAGGTCACCAGCGTTTCGCTCAGGAACGTGGGCGAAAAGGTGTGCGTCCAGTTACCGGCGAAGTTGATGTCCTTGTACAGGCCGTACACGGTGTTCACGGACAGGTCCGTCGCGGGCACGCCGTTGGAGGAAGTGTTCGTGTTCTTGGTAAGCGTGAATCTGCCGTATACCTGGTCCTTATCGGAAATACGGTGGTCGATACGGCTCGTCCACATGTAGTCATTCGTATCGTTGAAGCCCGGCCCGTAGTAGTTGTCTTTAATGAGAGGGTTATTGCCGTTCGTGGGCTCCGGGGTGACGCTGTTCAGGTACTTCGACACAGAGCTTTGAAGGCTCGACGGAATCTTGTTGCCGGCAAAAGGCGTCCGCTGCCATGTAGGCCCTACCCCTGTGCTCCACGGGTCATAGATAACGTTAAGCCGGCCGATATTGTCGATCAGGCCGCTGAAGTCGCCCTGCCGCATTGCCATCGTCGGCATAGTGGTGTTGGTCGTGCTCTTTTGGCGAATGCGGTTGTACTCCAGGTTGGTGAAGAAGAAGGTCCGGTTCTTGCCGTTGTATACCTTCGGGATGAACACGGGACCGCCAACGGATCCGCCGAACTCGTTCCGGTTGTAGTACGGGGGCTTGTTGTTCGGGAAGAAGTCCTGGCGCCGCCGGGCCACCCCGATCGCGCTGTTGCGGTTCGTCTCGAACAGACTTCCGTGGAGGTCGTTGCTTCCACTCCTCGTCGAGAGGATTACCGACCCGGGCCGCTCAAACTTGGCCGAGGAGAGGCTGGTCTCAACCCGCAACTCCTGGATGCTGTCCAGGCCGGGGAGCCGACCGCTAAAGTTGCCGGTATCGCGGTTCTTCAGGACCGCGCCGTCGTAGTACATTTCCACGCTGTCGCGCAGACCGTTCAGAATCGGGTTGATCGAGCCGTCCTGCCCGTTGAACATGCCGGGCGTGGAGAGCATGGCCAGATTGGAGATGCTGCGCCCGTTCAGGGGCAACTGTTCGATGCGGGTCCGCTCGAGGTTTGTCGAGATTGTCGAATCCGTCGTCGTAACCAGGGGAGCGACGTCCCCTGCCACAGTGATCTCCGTCGCCAGTGACCCCACCTTCAGAACAGGGCTGATTTCGGCGGTCTGTCCGACCACCAGAAGGAATTTCCCCTGCCAGGCCTGCATGCCTGGCGCCTCAACCTTGATCTCATAGGTTCCGGTCCGGACCGGCGGGAAGCTGAAGAACCCGACGTTGTTGGTGGTCGTCGTGTACTTCTCCGTCGTGGCCGTGTTCGTGATGGCCACTTGCGCGCCCGCGATGATCGCGGAACTGGTGTCCTTTACGATGCCTTGCACCGTGCCGCTTCCGGTCTGAGCCATTAGGATCAGAGCAGAAATAGCGACCAGCAGCGCGAACCGGAATATTCGTTTCAAATGCATAGATTCTCTCCTGCGATATAACTGAACTCCCACGTAGTGCTCACGTCTGGCAAAACACCGATACTGATGTGCTCGTAACACACACCCACGCAATTGATCTGAAATTGCAGTTGATGATAACCCGGCCCACCGAACTCTGTCAATAGCGTCTTATTGGGATGCTGAGAAACCAGGCGTACCGCAGGCCCCGGCCCAGCAGTCGCCCCTTGATACCGAGGGCTCGCTCAATGTGTTAACACTGCGATATCAGTGTTTCTGTGTGCAATGGCGGCCTAACCCGTTCGGATCGCTTAGGATGTGAACGATGCGCAGCCGACAATGCCATTGCAATGGAGTACCCATGAGGACGCCATGAAGGGAAAGATCAATCTCGGTTACCTGCTCTTCCTGGCTGCCACGGCGGCGTTGGGAGGACTGCTCTTCGGCTTCGACATCGCCATCATCACCGGCGCCGGTCCGTTCCTGACGCTGCATTTTCAATTGACCGATTTGAGCCTGGGGTGGGCCTTCAGTTCGCTCCTGTTCGGCTGCGTCATAGGCTCGGCGGTGGCAGGGCGGGTAACGAACCGCTATGGCCGGCGGAATATTCTGTTGTGGGTGGCGGCGCTGTTTTTCTTCACCTCTATCGCCACCAGCGTTGCACCGAGCTTCACGACTTTCGTGCTGGCACGCTTCCTCGGCGGCCTGGCAGTGGGAGGCGCATCCATTCTTTCGCCCATGTATGTGGCGGAAGTCTCGCCGCCTTCGCTGCGGGGACGCATGGGGACGCTGTATCAGTTGTCCATAGTGATTGGCGTTTTGATCTCATATTGCATCAACTACCTGCTACGCAACGCCGGTACGGCCAATCGGCGTTACTGCGCGCTCCGGAGACGCCGCGCTACCTGTTTCTGGCCGGCCGGGAACAGGAGGGTTTGGCGATTCTGGAGCGCATTGCGGGGCGTGCGAGCGCCGGATCGGAAGCCGTCGAAATTCGCGCCAGCATGGCTGAGAAGCGCCACGCCTGGCGAGATCTGCTGCAGCCGGGAATCCGGCGCGCGGTGGTGATCGGCTTTGTTCTCGCCATCCTGGTGCACTTGTCCGGGATCAACACCATCATCGACTATGCACCCCCAATCCTGCGATCCGCCGGCTGGAAACTCGACGCGGCGCTGTTCTCTACCTTCGTCGTCGGACTCAATAATCTCGCATTCACACTCCTGTCGTTCTGGGTGATTGACCGCTACGGGCGGAAGCCCCCTCTACATCGCCGGCTCGGTGGGCATGGCAGCCACTTTGACGCTGCTCGCCGCGGCGGTAGTGGCCGGCCGCTTCCAGGGCACGGTGGTGCTCATCGTGATCCTGGGATATTTGGCCTTCTTTCATGCATGCATCGGCCCGGTCTTTTGGACGTTGGTCTCGGAGATCTTCCCGAATGACATCCGCGGCAAGGCCATGGCCGTCCCTGTGCTGACGCAGTGGATCGCCAACGCGGTGGTCGTGCTCTTTTTCCCCTATGCGTTCAACCAGATCGGCAAGGGTGTTACGTTCGGATTCCTAGCGGTGATGGCCCTCGCGCAAGCCGCCGTCACCTGGCTATGGGCTCCGGAAACCAAGAACAAGACCCTGGAGGAAATCGAGAAGGCTTGGGCGGCGGCCGGGTAGGCGGCGGATTTCACGTGCCAAATGGCTATTTGTTGCTTGAGAAAACAAATTAGAAACACCCTCGGAAACTGTGTGGTCCGCACCAGCGGGAACTGCGCCGCAGTCTCTCGCCGGCGGGACATTTCCCACTGTCTCCGGACCAAACCCGCCCCGGTGGATACACCCTCGCCCACTGCCCGGGCCGGGGGTGGCGAGAGGGTCCCTGACGCTTTCTTTGGTCGTGTTACGATCCTCAATGAGTCATGACGAGAAAAGGCCGATCTTCGAAGATCCCCGAAGGCAAGCAATCGGCTGATCGGCTGCGTCGCACCCTGCGCACGGCTACGCCTTCAATGGTCCGGGACGTAAACCGTTCCATTGTTCTCAATCTCATCCGGATCCATCAGCCGATTTCGCGGGCGCGGCTCTCTGAGCTTACCGGCATCTTTCGGAGCAACATTTCCGACATTGTTAAAGACCTGCTTGACCGGCGGCTGTTGATCGAAAAACGCGCGGAGCCAATCAGCCGCGGCCGCGTGCCGTTTCACCTGTACTTGAATCAGAACGGCTTCCACGTCGTCGCTGTGAGCATCCGGGCCTCGGAAACCACAGTCGCGCTGGCCGGCCTGACCGGCGAGTTCCTGGCCAGAATTGCCTTTCCGACCCCCGAGCGTCCGGCCGCTGCCGTGGACAGAATCGACCTCGAAGTGCGCCGTTTGCGCCGGCATTGGCGGCTATCCCCGGCATCGGCGAGGGTTGGCGTCAGCATTCCGGGCCCTGTGAATGGCGAAAGCGGACTGATACGGTGGTCGCCGGCTCTGCCCCAATACTCGAATTTCAACATTGCCGAGGCGCTGGAACACCGCACCGGTCTTCCCGCCACGGCCGAAAACGATAGCAACCTGGCCGCTCTGGCGGAACTCTCGTTCGCCGAAGCTGAAGCGAACCACTTGAGGGACTTCGTATTCCTGGAGATCGGCGACGTGGGGGTCGGCGGGAGTATCGTCATCAACCGCGCGCTGTACCGCGGACACGATCACGCCCTATCCGCAGAGTTCGGGCACATGGTGATTGAGACGGAAGGCCCAAAATGTTCCTGCGGGCGTTTCGGCTGCTGGGAGCTTTTTGTATGCAATCAAGCGACCTTGCGCCGCTATAATCCAGGTCTGGAATCCTCGGCGGAATCCTTTGACCGGTTCCTGGAGTCGCTCAACTCCGGCGAGGCCGCCTCCGTCGCAGCAATTGGCGAGACTGCCCGGTATCTGTCGGTTGGTGTTTCGAATATCGCTTTCGCGTTGAATCCACAAGTAATTATCGTGGCGGGCCGCCTGACTCAAGCATGGCAGTTCATTGAACCTGTAATCCTGCAGCAGTTGGATTCCACCAAGCTGCGGGTGACCGTGCAGACAGCACGTTACAACGCCGAAGAGCTTTTCCTGCACGGCGCGGTCCGGCTCGCGCTCGGCCGGCTGTTTGGTCACCAGGCCGTCGGCTGGTGAGGGCTTGCTTTCACTCACTCCCTGGCACTATATTTAGTAGCGGACCGCTATGAAAAACACCGATTCGATTGAGGTGCTTGGCTCCAAACTCGACGCGCGCGGCGCACGAGCCGGCCTCTTCGATTTTGATGGCACGCTGTCCCTCATCCGGTCTGGGTGGGTGGACGTGATGGTTCCGATGATGGTGGAGATTCTCCTCGAGCTCAAGACGGGCGAATCCGAGGAAGAAATCCGGACAATCGTTCGGGACTGGGTGGACCGCTTAACAGGGAAACAGACGATTTACCAGATGATTGAACTGGCCCACCAGATTGAACTTCGGGGCGGCCAGCCTCAAGATCCCCTGTATTACAAGCGGCGTTATCTTGACCTTCTGCATTGCAAAATTGCCGGCCGGCTGGAAGATTTGCGCTCCGGTAATGTTGCTCCCGAAAGGCATCTCGTTCCCGGTTCGCGGGACCTGCTGATTGCTCTCCGCGAGCGTGGCCTGTCGCTGTACCTGGCCAGCGGAACCGACCAGGACCTGGTGCGGGAAGAGGCGCGATTACTCGATGTCGACAAATATTTCGATGGTGGAGTATACGGCGCGCTGGACGACTACAAGAGTTTTTCGAAGAAACTGCTGATCCAGCAGCTCCTCGCCAAGCCTGGTCTTGCATGCACAACAATCCTCGGTTTCGGCGACGGCTATGTCGAAATCGAAAATGTCAAAGAGGCCAACGGCGTCGCGATTGGCGTGGCGACTGACGAGCCCGACTGCCGGTCGGTCGATGAATGGAAGCGCGGACGCCTCGCCGGCGCCGGTGCCGACATCATCATCGCAAACTTCGAATGCCGGCCGGCGCTGTTCGATCTGATATTCCTACAATGAACTCAAAATACCCGGTATTCGACCGTTCTCGTCTCATCGTTAAGCCGCTGAGCGAGCGCACGCACGACCTCCAGTTGAACAACTGGCTGGCACTCAACGACCCGGCTCCGGAGTTCAGTCATGCCGACCTGCCGGCGCTGGCCGGCAGAATCCGCCAGGCGCGCGAGCGCTCCGCAAGCTGCGTGCTGATGATGGGCGCGCACCTGCTCCGCGCGGGCGTGAGCCGCCACATTATCGATCTTCTGGAAAAGGGCTACCTGACCGGGATCGCCATGAACGGGGCGGGCGCGATTCACGATTTCGAGTTGGCGCGGATCGGAGCCACGACGGAAAGCGTGGCCCGGTATGTGCGGAGCGGCGAGTTCGGCCTGTGGAAGGAAACCGGCGAGCTGAATGACTGGATTGCGGAAGCGGGCCGGCTGGGACTCGGACTGGGCGAAAACATCGGCCGACGCATAGGGGAGAGCGACTTCCCGCACCGCGGCCTGAGTGTTTTGGCCGCCGCATACCGGCTGAACATCCCGGTGACGGTACACGTGGGCATCGGCTATGACATTCTGCATGAGCATCCCAACTGCGATGGGGCGATGCTAGGGGCTGCGACGTATCGCGATTTCCTGATCTTCGCGCGTAACATAGAGCGGCTTGAAGGTGGAACACTGCTGAGCTTCGGATCGGCGATCATGGGACCCGAAGTGTACCTGAAAGCGCTGGCGATGGCCCGAAACGTCGCTCATCAGGAAGAAAAGGTCATCGCGCACTTCACGACCGCTGTCTTCGATATGGTTCCCATACGGGGCGACATTCACCATGAATTGCCAAAAACAGACCCTGGCTACTACTTCCGTCCCCACAAGACGATGCTCGTGCGGACGGTGGCCGATGGCGGCGAGAGCTTCTACTTTTGCGGCCCGCATCGCGCGACTTTTCCCGCGCTCCACCGGGCCATTGGGGGATAAATGAATCCGGACCGCATCCTCTCCCGTTTCCCTGAACTGTCGGCTCTGGTAATCGGGGACATCTGCCTGGACCGTTGGTGTACCTACGACCCGGCTCTCAGCGAGCCGTCCCGCGAGACCGGTATCCCGCGCGTGGCCGTGGTGTCCACAGCCGTGACACCGGGCGCCGGCGGCACCGTCGCAAACAACCTGGTTTCCCTTAAGGCGGGCAAGGTGAACGTGCTCGGCATCGTCGGAACGGACGGCCACGGCACGGAGTTGAAGGCCGCGCTCGATGAGCGGGGGATCGGCTCCGAGTTGATGGTAACGGCGCCAGGCGTCCCCACGTTTACGTACACCAAGCTGCTGAACTGTGCAACCGGCCAGGAGGACCTGCCGCGTCTGGACTTCGTGTACGAACGTCCTCTCCCCGTGGAGGTCGAACGGCAGGTGCTGGCAAAGATCGAGGCCTCCGTAGGGCAGTTCGATGTCATCCTCGTGTCCGATCAGGCTGAGACGGCACGCGGAGGCGTTGTGACACCCGCGGTGCGGGACCTGCTGAGCAAACTGGCCGAGTGTCACAAGCAGAAGGTCTTCTGGGTCGATTCACGCGAGCGTCCCGAGCACTTCCGCGGCTTGATTGTGAAGCCGAATGAGCGGGAGGCGGAGAGCGCATGTCAGCGCCTGTTCGGCACGGCCGATCTGCCGCGCCTGCGCGAACACGTGCAAGCGCCCGCCATGTTCGTTACGCTCGGACCGGGCGGCGTTCAGGTGATCAGCGGCGGCGCTTCCGAACTGGTGCCGGCGCGGCCGATTGAACAACCGGTCGACATCTGTGGAGCCGGCGACAGCTTCTCGGCGGCCGCCGCGCTCGCAATGGCAATCACGGAGTCGCCGCTGGCCGCGGCCCGGTTCGGAAACGCCGCGGCTTCGGTCACCATCATGAAAAAGGGAACGGCGACGGCTTCGCCCGAAGAACTCATGGAGGCACTTGCATGACATACCTGGACACCTACCGGCAACAGTTGTTGAGTCTTATAGAGGCGCTCGATCTCACCGCCATACGGCAGGCAGTAGACTGGATGCGCGAGACCCGCGAACGCGGCGGGACGATCTTCGCCTGCGGAAACGGCGGCAGTGCTGCGACTGCATCGCACTTCGCCACCGATATTGTGAAGGGGGCCAGTTTCGGTCCGGGCGGGCGGTTCCGGATCATCGCCTTGACCGACTCACTCTCCACGATCACGGCATACGCAAACGACATTAGCTATGACGCGGTGTTCGAGGAGCAGTTGAAGAACTTCGCCCGGCCGGGCGACCTGCTCATCGCGATCAGCGGCTCGGGCAACTCGCCGAACGTGCTGAAAGCCGTGGAGGCGGCGGCCGCCGCCGGATGCAGGACAATCGGAATGACCGGGAGAAACGGGGGCAAACTCGGCCCCCTGGCTCAGTTGAATATACACGTGAACGAGCCGCACATGGGCCGGATTGAAGATGCGCACATGATCGTTTGTCACATGATTGCGTACAGCTTCATGGATCAGGAGCGCCCGCAGGTTTAACCCCACTCAGGCGCGGACGAAGCCTCGAGGGTGAGGTTTCGTCCGCGCCTGATTCAATTCCGAATCCCGCCAAGCCAAGCTAATTTACAAGTCCAATCAGAACCACGGTTGCCACCGCGATCAGAAACGAGAAGAAGGGAAGAACCAGCAGGGCTTTCCTCAGCCGTTTGGGGTCTCCGCCGGCGATGGCGCCGATAATACCCGAACTGACCGCCAGACCGGTCCAGCCAAAAGTCTGGCACAGGCCCATCGCGGTGGCCTGCATGCCCGCAAACGCGTTGTTGGCATTAGCCATGGCGTTCACGGTGGGGAAGACGGGGGCCATGGCCAGGCCCGCGCAGAAGACGGCAATCCCGGCTGCGGCGGCGCCCCTGCTCCGCAGCGCCACCAGGAGCGTAATGACCATGGCTGTGGACGCCCCCAGCGTAACCGTCTCGGGCGTCACTGAACCCAGAACGGGTACGACGGCGACACGGCCAAAGGTGATACCGAGCGCGAACCCCAGACTCAGGATGTTCAGCGCCCTGCTCTCGCTGATGCCCTGGGTGATCAGGTGACGGGCCATCCAGTTCCACACGCCGCACTCTACCGAAACGTAGAAGAACAGCATGGCTGCCAAAAGCCAGAAGGCCGGCGATTCGATTACGCGGCCGGCGTTGGCCAGTTGGAACCCGATCCTGGCAGGCGGCATCGCGGTCGCAGCGTGGAGCACGAATGTGACGGCCGCCACAAGACCGGCGAAATAGCACAACTTGACGGCGTCCTTCCTGAAGAGGTTAGCTGCGATGAAGGGCGTGGCCATCCCGCCCAGTCCAAAGAACAGAGTCACGAGGTTGAAAATCCGGGCGGTATTCCCTGGTATGCTGCCGGCCAGCGCGAACGCGCCGTTCACGATGCAGCCGCCGCCGAGGCCGAGCAGAAGCAGGCAAAGCGCAATCGAGCCGTAGCCCTTCGACCTCGGTAGCAGCAGAAGAGACGCGCACGCGAGACCCAAGCCCAGCAGCAGACCGGCCTTGGTGCCTTGAGAATCGATCAGCGGACCAGTGAAGAACGAGGCGGCAATCAGACCGAGAGCCTGAACCAGGGCAATGTTCCCGTTCTGCTTCGGAGAGAGATTAAAGCGTTGCGAGAAGTCCGGCAGGATCGTGCCTAGCATTGCGGCGATCATACCGTAGACAAAGTTGGCCAGAATCGCGGCCAGGACCAGCATGGATAATCTCCTCCCCCCTAAGCCGCGCTCAGTCCCGGACCGCTCAGCTCGCCGGTCCGCATAGTCCCGTCTTTGATAACGAAGATGCCGGGCTTCTTCTTCTCCCAGCCCCGATTGGCCGCGGGTACGTACTGGCGCGCATTCGCTTCAATCGCCGCAACGCCCGGAACGTGGGCTGCGAGCCCGGCTGAGTGAATCAGCGATGCGCCCGGGCACGTCAGGTCCTGCACGCACAGGAACATCTTGAACTTCTGAGCCGCCGCCGCCATCAGCAGCGCCTGGGTCTGCCCCTTGCAGGCCTTGAGCGCCACGCCGGTGTAGCCCATCTCGCGCGCGAGCAGGAGGTTCTCCAGGTCCGTGAGCGACTCGTCGATGACCACGGGCCGGAGCTTCGCCGCCTCATGCATCACATTGGAACGGTCCGCCTTCAGATCGCGGGCGGTAGGCTGCTCGATGTACTGTATACGCGCGAAACCCTGGGGCGTGCGCTCCTTCACCTGGCGCATCCAGGCGATCAGGTAATCTACGTTGGGGCACTTCTCATTGAAGTCCGCCGAGTAGAACCACCGGGAGACGCCGCGCTTTTTCTGAACCTCGGATGCAGTGCGGTCCACCGCTACCACGCGATCGACGTCCCACTTGAGGTCGCTGCCGTTCAGCTTGATCTTCAGGTGAGTGAGGCCGTTGTACTCAATCCACTCGGGCAGGGTTTCCGGCATGCCGTCGTTCAACCGCCGCTGCACGTCGGCGGCGGTGACCGAGTCGAGCGCGCCTACCAGGTGATACAGCGGCATCGTCGGCTTGGGATCGGGCAGTACGTACTTGGCCAGGTACTCGCCCTTGAACTCGGGAAGGAGGTAATGCGCGAGGTCTCGGCTCATGAAGTCCGGCCCGTAGGTTTGGTACGAACTGCGGCCGTGGAGCTTGCCGTAGGCGTCGTGCACGGCGGCGTCGAACGGGCTGCCCGTCACCAGGGTGCAGAGGACCGGAATGGGTTCCGGAAGCGCCAGTTCCTTTGAGACCTCCGCAGCGGCCTTGATGTACGCAGGTTCCAGCGCTACGTTGATGTCGCAGGGGTGACCGCTCTCTTTGTACCCGCTCGTAATCTTCGAGATGCGAACCGCCAACGCTTTCATGGCGTCCAGCGTTGCCTGATACGGCATCTTTTTCGAAGGGAACGACCATACGTTCCCGAGCGGCATCGAGCCGAAACCCTTCGCCCTGCGGCCGCCGCCCGAGATCGTGCAGGTCACGTTGAGCAGCGTGACCCGGTCTACCACGTTCCCTCCGAACTTGATCGGCGTCCGGTACAGGAAGTCCTCGTATCCGAACGTCACCTCTTCGATCCGGACTCTGCTGGCCGGCACTGCGGCGGCAAGCACGGCGGGGGCGGCAAGAAACTCTCTTCGTGACAACATGCGCTTATCAGATCTCCTTATTGCTGCGGCCAGGAAAGATGACGCTTCAGGAATTCAAACGTGCCCTTTCCGTTGATGGTGTGCGGGCCGTTGAAGAACTCGATCTCTGCGCGGCCGGGCAGGTTCATCCGTGTGGCATAGAACCGGCGGACCTTTGCAAATTCGTACGCCACCCACTCGTCCGGCGCGACGTTGTCGGCGTGACCGCGCTCCACCATGAACGGCCGCGGCGCCATCAGAGCCGCAAGCTCGCTGTAATTGGCGATGTTGGCTAAGTCGAACTCGATCATGTCGTACTCGTCGGTCAGCAGATAGCTGTATCGGGAATCGACGCTCGTATTCTTCCACACCCACTCGTTGAAATCCGCCGAGCAGATGGAAAGCGCGTATCCGTCGAGCAGCGGCGGGACGCGCACGGCGGTCTTGCCGCCGTATGACAGGCCGTAGAACCCGATCCGTTGAGGATCCACGAACGGAAGCGCGCCGAGCCATTCCAATTGCCGCTGGTGCTGGCCGAGGATGAATGAAAACAGTGCGAGCTTCAGCGGGTGTCCCTTGCGCTGGATCAGACGGAAGCGGTCCCGCCCGATGTAGGGGTTTTGCGGCGCGTAGGTGATGAAACCCTGTTCAGCCAGCCGCGCGGCATACCGATGGTACGCGGGCTTGTCCACCTTGGGGTCCGCCACATCGGCGGGCCGTCCTTCCAACCCGTGCTGGCACACCACTACCGGGCGCCGCTCGCCCGCCTTCAGGTCTTTCGGCACGAGCAGGATGCCATAGCTGAAGATGCCGGGCCAGACATCCAGCATCACTTCGTAACCACGGAATTTCGGCTCGTCATAGATCAGCCGGGTCCGCGGATTCGATGGCATGCTGGGCGTGGGCATGCGGCCGATGACTTCGTCCCAGATGTAGTTGCGATGGAACTGAGTCGTTCGCTGCCACGCTTCCGGAGAAGACGAATCGGCGTTCTTCCAGAACTCGGCCCGCCGCTCGGGCGACTGCCGGACGAGGCGCTGGGTGTGCGCGACCAGTTGATCGAACTGACGGTGCTGCCGTTCGGCAGGATCGAATCCAGTGCGCAGGTTCTCCGGCGGGCCGCCATTGGGCACCACGCGGGATCGAGTCCCTAGCGATGCCAGCAAGGCCGAAAGCGCAGGTTCCGACCCGGGAAGCCCGGCGCCGCTCCCGGAGGCGACCAGCCGCAATTTCGAGTCCGCATTCAGTTTGGCGAACCAGGGCCGCGCGCGCTCGACCTCGCGAGAGACGGCTTCAAGAGGCGGCGTGGCGAGCGTCCCGTTGGGTGTGGCGCCGCTCCGCTCCCTGGTAGCCGGCGGAGGGCCTGTCACCTCGGGAACGCGGCTCGCCTCGACAATGAGAGCGCGAGGAGCGATCATGCCGGCAATTTCGGCATCTCCGAATTCCCTCAGCAGCCCCCACACATCCCGATACACCGGCTCCTTCCACAACTGCTCACGGGGTTGGAAGTAGCCGCTGACCAGGGCGGCGTCGATGCGCTGGTCGAGCGCGGCGCTGTAGAGTGCCAGTAACCCGCCCTCCGCATAGCCGGCTACCGCGATGGGCGCGGCGTGCCGGGCGTTTTCCGATTTGAACCAATCGACGGCGGCAAGCACCTTTTGGATCTCGTAGCCGATGATGTGGCGCCCCATCTCGAAAGCCATGCGGTAGATCCACTCGCGGTGCGGCTGGTTCGTCATCCGTGCGCCGGGAATGCCGGACCAGGTGTCCTTGCGGTCGATCAGCACCGGGACAAACGCCATGCAGCCGCTTTCGGCAAGCCGCCGCGCAAACTGCGCCGCCGGATCCACTCCGGGCGCGAGCCCGGTGAGCGACTCCGGCGTCCAATCCGCATCGGGAATGGCGACCACACGTGCAATGGGCGGGCTGTCCGGTTCCAGCAGGAGTCCTTCGACCTCAACCCCTTCAAAGACCGGCAAACGCACTGCGCGCACCTTGTACGCTTTGCCGCGCCCGGTCAGGCTCGGCGTAACGGTACTGGCATCAAGTAATAGAGCGGTTGCGGGAAGCCTTTGATCGACGGCGCCCGTCATCCGGCGCAGGCTTGCGCGGTTGGGCTCGATCGATCTCGCATACGCCCCGGGGCTCGAGAAGTCTCTGTTCCAAAAACGGTCGCGTCCGCTTGCGACCTTTCCGGTCTCCTGTACCAGGAAATCGTTGACCGCGTCCACCATTTCGGCGGCAAAGTCGCGGTTCCCTGTGAGGGGTCCGGTTCCGGACAGCGGCGCCTGTGCGGCGAGCGGCACTGCGAGCAGCACCAGCAGCATGGCACGCCAACGGTGATGAAGGTTCACGGCTATATCTCCACGCGGTTGCCGGTCCAGCGAATCCGTTTACCGTGCCGGAGCGACAGGTTGGCCAATTGGGGCACGAGCGTCGCCTGAAAGCCGAGCGCCATCGGAGCCGTCGGCGTCTTGCGCGTCCGCATGCACTCAATGAAGTTACGGACGTGCAGGTCGGTGGCAAACGCGAAACCTTGTTCCGACTTCCTGCTGATCGCGGGCGTCTCCTCGGTGCCTTGCAGGTAGACCTTGCATTCCTCCCGTCCGATATCCATGCGCGCCTTGTCGCCGTCGTATTGGTTCTGTTGGTCGTTGCGCGTCTTGTAACGCATCGCGCCGTAGTTGATCGTGAACACTGCGATGAAGTCGGAAGGGTACTCCGCCGTAACCACGACGGACTCGGGCATATCCACACCCGTGCGGTGCGGTTTGCCGGCCGCGGCGGTCACCGCGTGCGGGTAGCCCGCATTCATGAGCATGTTGATGCCGTCGAAGACGTGCGCGCCCTGGTCCGCCACGATACCGCCGGCGTAATCCTTGAAGTAGCGCCAATTCTGGAAGAGGTACGGATTCGGGGGTACGCGGCGCTTTACCGGACCTTGCCACTGCTCCCAATCCAGAGGCCCGGCAAACTTTGCCTCGCCCGATCCGCCGAGATAGGTATTGAGCCACCAGGACCGGACCATGCGGACGGTCCCCAAAGTGCCATCCGCCACGATCTTCCGGGCATCGAGATACAGGTCGTGGCTGCGCCGTTGCATCCCGACCTGGACGATTTGCCTGGACTTCTTCTCCGCCTCAACCAATTCCACACCCTGCTCCGGCGTTTGACAGAGGGGTTTTTCGACGTAGACGTCCTTGCCGGCGGCAAGAGCGTCGAGCACCATCCGGTGATGCCAGTGTTCGGGTGTGGCAATCAAAACCGCGTCGATGCTCTTGTCGTCCAGTAACTGCCGGTAATTGCGATAAGCCTTCGGGGCGTTGCCGCCCTGCGCCCTGGACGCGAGCGAGATTGAGCGCTCGAGGTTCGGCTCGTAGACATCACAGATCGCGCCGACGCGGACGGACGGATCCTTCTGAAATGTGGCCATGACCAGGTTGCCGCGGCCACCGCCGCCAATGAGCCCGAGCACCATGCGATCGGACGGCGCGGTCTGGGCGGCAAGCACTCCACCGCCTGCCAAAAGAAAAGTGCGACGCTGCACTAAATCACCTCCGGCGTCGTTTGCCTCAACGCCCAATAGATTGCATTTAACAACAACAAACGAAACTGCGGTAACTCGAAATCTGCGGGATGCCCGAGCGAAGTATAAAACACCCTCATACCGTTTTGCTCGTTAGCCCACGCCACGGACTCCACGGGCCCCTGGCCGGGCCAACGCCCGCTCATAAGCACTTGGACCGACGGGGCCAGCGAGCGCATTCTATAGATCCAGCTCTGGCTGTGAAACCGGGCGCCCTCGAGCCCCCGGAGTGCCGGATGCGCGGACGCGGCAGGCTCCGCCCAAACTTCCGAGCCGGTCTTGCGGCCCACGGCGTCATATCCCCCGTATTCGCCGCCTAATACTTCACGATCGAAGCCGTCCCAACTCTCGTGGCCTGCCGGGGGATTCTCCCGGGAGAATGCGTGGCTGGACGTGCGAATCGCGACAATCGGTTTGCGCGCGGCCACGTACTGCCGCAGAATTGCCATCTGCTCCTTCGGCGGTGTCCGGCGGCGCACGCTAACGAGCATTAAGTCGGCGCTCCGCAAGGCGTTAAGGCCGGGAAAACTGTCCTCGTCCGATGTGCCGGCTTCGACCACGGTACACCGAAGGCCGCGCGGCTCGAGTTCCTTCGCAATGAATGCGGGCAGCGTCCTGGCCGTCTCATATTCGTTCTCGCCGATGAGGACTACCACGTGCCGGCGGGTTGCCCCCCTCAGGAGTTCTTTCGCCGGGACCGCCGCTAAGACGGCGGCGCGCAACAACTCACGTCTGGTCGACAATTGTGCTCCGCCGCAATGATATATCAGTAATCGTGATCGGTCAAGCCGGCGAATTGCGCCTGTCGCTAGCATGTGAATTGTCCGGTGCAATTAGCACGTGAAATGTCCGCTTCGCCGAGCGGCGGGATTCTGTGAGTTGAGGATCCCAGGGAAAGTCACCGTCGCGGAAACGGAGCGGATGATGAAACTGCAAGACGTGATCTTGAAAGCGATGGCGAAGAAGATCACCTGGATGGCGGCGGCGGAGATCGCCGGCATCAGCGACCGGACGATGCGC
>JAEZIJ010000180.1 GCA_023436715.1 Acidobacteriota bacterium | reverse complement strand
TGCCCGGCCCCTACAGGAAGCATCCATGTAGGGGCGACGCATGCGTCGCCCGTGGCCGGAGTACGCGCCGCGCCAAATCCTTGCGGACCCTCGTATGCGACCATGGATTTCTATGGAGCCGGACCGGTATTCGCGACAGGTGCTGTTCGCCGGCATCGGCGCGGAAGGCCAGAAACGCATCCGCGCGGCGCAGGCCGCCATCGTCGGATGCGGCGCGCTCGGCAGTTTCCACGCCGGCGCACTCGCGCGTGCGGGCGTGGGGCGGATCGTCCTGATCGACCGTGACTACGTGGAGTGGAGCAACCTCCAGCGGCAGTGGCTCTTCGAGGAATCGGACGCCCGCGATGCATTGCCCAAAGCGGTGGCGGCGGCGAGGAGGCTGGCGGCGGTCAACTCGGAGGTCGAAGTGCAGCCGCACGTTGCAGACCTTACCCCCGCGAACATGGCCGACCTGCTCGAGGGCGTCGAACTGATCCTCGACGGCACCGATAACTTCGAGACCCGCTACCTGCTGAACGATTACGCCGTCAGCCGCGGCCTGCCCTGGATCTACGGCGCCGCCGTGGGCAGCTATGGTTTGACCATGCCGGTCCTGCCGGGCCGCACCGCCTGTCTGAAATGCGTCTACCCGGAGCCGCCCTCCGGCGCCCAGCCGACCTGTGAGACAGCCGGAGTGCTGAACGCAATCACGTCGGTAATCGCTTCGCTTCAGGTTGGGGATGCGCTGAAAATTCTGGCCGGGCACGCCGATTCAGTGCGCCCCCGAATCACCACCGTGGACGTCTGGACCGGAGAGGTCCGGCAGATTGCCCTCCGCGCACCGGACCCATCTTGTGAGGCGTGCGGAAAGCGGGAGTTTGTTCACCTGGAAGGGGTGCACCGCGCTCCTATCAGCCTGTGCGGCCGGAACGCGGTGCAGATTCACGAGCGAGCCCGCCCGGTCGATCTCGCCGGCCTGAAGCGCGCACTGGAACCGCTCGGCGAGGTCCGCGCCAACGAGTTCGCGCTCCGCTTCTTCGCCCCGCCGTACGAGATGACCGTCTTCCCCGACGGCCGCGCCATCATCAAAGGCACAACCGACGTCGGCCTTGCCCGCAGCCTTTACGCCCGCTACGTAGGAGCCTGACCGAACCGTATCAGGGCACGGCTTGAGCCGTGCCCTGATACAAGGCTTCCGGCTTAGGCCCAAACCACGTCTTACGCCGAAACCGGCTGCGCGGCCATGTTGCCAACCACGGCGGCCGCGAATTCGCTCGTTTTCAGCTTGACGGCGCCCTGCATCTGCCGGTGCAGGTCGTAGGTGACGCGCTTCTGCCGGATGGTCTCGGTCATGCCCCGTTCGATCAGGGCAGCGGCCTCTTTCCATCCCAGGAAGCTGAACATCATAACGCCGGACAGGATCACGCTCGACGGATTGATCACGTCCAGCCCGGCGTACTTCGGCGCTGTGCCGTGCGTCGCCTCGAACACCCCGTACTCGTCGCCGATGTTCGCGCCGGGCGCCATCCCGAGGCCGCCCACCTGCGCCGCGCAGGCGTCCGACAGGTAATCGCCGTTCAGGTTCGGCGTGGCCAGCACCTCGTATTCTTCCGGCCGCAGCAGGACCTGCTGGAAAATCGAATCGGCGATTCGGTCCTTCACCAGGATCTTTCCGGGCGGCAATTCGCCCTTCAGGTCGCTCTCGGCGATGCAGATGCCGCCGAACTCCTGCCGCGCCACCTCGTATCCCCAGTCCCGAAACGCGCCCTCGGTGAACTTCATGATGTTGCCCTTATGCACGAGGGTCACGCTGCGATGCCCGTGTTCGATCGCATACTGTATGGCGCGCCGCACCAGCCGCTTGGAACCCGTAATGCTGATCGGCTTGATGCCGATGCCGGAGTCGGGCCGGATCTTCTTCCCCATCTCCGTGGTGAGGAACTCTATGACCCGCCTCGCATCCGTGGTGCCTTCCCGCCACTCGATGCCCGCGTAAACGTCTTCCGTGTTCTCGCGGAAAATGACGACGTTCAGGGCCTCCGGGCGCTTCACCGGCGACGGTACGCCGGGGTAGTACTTGACCGGGCGCCAGCACACGTAGAGGTCCAGGAGCTGGCGGAGCGCTACGTTCAGGCTTCGAATGCCGCCGCCCACAGGCGTCGTCAACGGCCCCTTAATGGCGATATGAAAGCGCTTAATTGCGTCCAAAGTGCCCTTCGGGAGCCAGTCGTCGAACTTATTGAACGCCTTCTCCCCGGCGAACACCTCGTACCAGGCGACGCGCCGCTTGCCGCCGTACGCCTGCTCGACTGCGGCGTCGAAAACCAGCCGGGACGCTCGCCAGATGTCCGGTCCGGTTCCGTCGCCTTCGATGAACGGGATGATCGGGTTGTCGGGAACTACGAACCGGCCATTCCGGACCTGAATGGCCTCTCCAGCAGCGGGAACGGGAACATTGTTGAAGGATTCCATAGCAAACTCCACATTCATCATAGAAGGAACCGGCCGCGGTATGCCCAGAGCCCCAGTGCGGGGTTCGAGATGTAGAACACCTCCTCGCCCGCCACCTCGTTCCAGCCATCCTTGAGCGTCGCCGGATTGTACCGCTCCATCATGGAGTTAAGCGGCGCATAGCGGAAATTGACCGCCTCGACCTCTTCGCGGGTCAGGTGACCGGGGCAGTAGGTGATGCTGAAGCGGTCTTCCGACGATCCATGTATGAGGTGCGCGGCGGCGCCGAGATTGGCGGCAAGGTCCGCGTTCTCCTCGACGGCCCTGAGCGTGGCCGGCGTTCCGCGGTAGCCGTATTTGCGGATCAGTTTGTCGATGGTGGGGTCCTCGCCGCACTCTTTCACGCCGGGCGCAAGGACGATCAGTTCGGCACCGTCCGCCAGGGCCATCCTGGTCCGGTAGATAGCCTTGTTGCCGACCCAGGTAGTCCGAAACTCGGAGGGGTCGAGGTAAACGACCGCCTTCCGGATCTCGCGGTCCAGCATGACGAAGTTGACCTTGAGGCTGAGCTCGGCCGCGCGCTCGAAGCATTCCGCATCGTCGCCGACGAAGAGGCCGCGGACGACCAACCGGCCGGTTTCGTCCTTGGCGACAACCGTATGCACGTAGACGGTCGGCAGGTGGCGGGCGAACCGCTCGGCGGCATAGTTGAGCACACGCCGGACGGGGTTATCGGCCCGGCCCATAATCCGCTCCATCCCGTAAACGGCCCCGATAAAGTGGCTCTTGTTGATGCCCTCGGAGCCGCCCGTGCCCACAAAGACGTTCTTGGTGTAGTTAGCCATGCCGATGACTTCGTGCGGCACGACCTGGCCGAGCGACAGAATGAGATCGAAGCCGCCCTCAACAAGGAGCCGATCCACCTGCGCGGGCCACGGATAGCAGAGCTTGCCTTCCGACTGCTCCCGGACAAACTCCGCCGGCACCTCGCCCAGCGTGACCACCCCGTTTCGCCAGTCGTGGACGCGGAACAGGTCGCGCGGCAGGTCTCCGAACATCGTGCCGATCTCGCAATCCGTCATCGGGAAATGCGTACCGATGGCCGGCAGAATATCCGTTAGCCGGCCGCCGTAGTATTCGTACGCGTACCGGGTCAACTCGCCGGCGCGCGAGTGGAAGCGGGTGATATCGGGCGGAAGGCAGAGCACCTTACGGCGTTCGCCCAGCGCGTCCAGGGCTTTGGATAGACCTTGTCTCAGGTCATCGGGCGAAAGGTCGGTGTCCGGCGACCCTGCGGCAAAATACAGGCTCATGGTTTCAGAGTATACGCCTGTAGGAGAATAGACCTCAGGCCATGAACATTGAAACCTTGCATCCGCCTCGCCCGGAAGAGATCGAAAAATTAGGGACGGAGGATCTGAGGCGCGCCTTTCTGGCGTCCGGGCTCATGGAAACGGGCAGGCTGAAGATGCTGGCAACCGGACTCGACCGGCTCGTCGCGGGAGGCTGCGCGCCGGGTCCCGAGCCCGTTCAACTACCCAAGGTGCCGCAGTTCGGCACGCGCTACTTCACGGAACGGCGCGAGATCGGGATCGTTAACATCGGCGACCCCGGAACCGTATGCGTGAGCGGCACGGCTTACGAACTGGCGCGGCTGGACTGCCTTTACATCGGCAAGGGCGAGGAGGACATCCGTTTCGCGAACGGCTCCGAAGGGCAGGCCGAATTCTACTTCCTGAGCTGCCCGGCGCACGCGAAATGCCCGACGACAAAAGCGTCCAGCGCAGCCGCGCCGGCCAACGAGATCGGCAGCGCCGCCCGGGCCTCACGCCGCCGTGTAGTCCGCTACATACACCCCGGCGGAATCGAGAGTTGCCAGCTTGTGATGGGGTACACCGAGCTTTGCGGCGGCAACGTCTGGGCAGGTATACCGCCACACACGCACACGCGCCGTTCGGAGGTTTATTTCTACTTCGATCTCGGAGATCAGGTGGTTGTACACCTTCTGGGCCAACCTGATCGCACCCGGCACGTGATCGTGCGCGACCGCGAAGCCGTGCTTGTGCCATCGTGGTCCATTCACACCCCCGTAGGCACGGAGCCGTACCGTTTCATCTGGGGCATGGCGGGTGAGAACCGCGAGTACGAAGACATGGACAACGTGCCGCTACAGGATCTGTACTAAACCGGTCGCGCCAGGTAAACCGCCATCTCACATGCTTCGCAGTCGAACTGCAATTCGAGACGGCGGCCCTGCTCGTCGATCAGCGCCAGCGGCTCCGGAAGGGAACGCCCGCACAATCCGAGCTGAAGCTTCACGCAGTAGCGCGTCGTCATGACCTTCCGGCCGGTCAGGTCGAGTCCCGACTCCGCGGCCGGCTCGATCCGTTCGACGCCGTGCCGGCGGTAGAAGGCCTCGGCATCCCGATTGAGCACGTTGCCCAGGTACGAGAGATCCCTGTCGGGGAAGGGAGCGCCGGACGGCGGGATTCGACCCTCGAATCTGGGACGATTCGCCTCCCGGACCGAGATCAACCGTTCCAGCACTTCCCGGCGAAGTGCGTTTACCGCCGAGAGCGGCAGGAACGGCACGGGCTCGATTTCGAACGACACGCCGGTGGAAACGAAATCCGTCCCTCCTGTTTTTTCGAGCTGCCTGAGGATGATGTCGCGCGCCCGGCCGGGTTTCGCGGCCGGCTCGATGGTGCATGGCAACACGGCTTCCGCGCGGTTCGAATCCTCGTCCTCGGCCCGCAGCAAGACTCCGCCGGGGGCGGGCAGAAGCGTCATCTTCACGCGAATCCGCCGCTCGGGGCGGCTGCGCGCGACCCGCGTGAGGAACTCGTGGTCGTGATTGCGGTGAATAACCGTCCCGGGCTCGATGTGGTCCACCTTGTCCGGAACGACCGTATTTCCGCGGAACGCGTTCACGACGGTTCCCCGCAGCTCGCCGCCGGAATCGAAGAAGCACAGGCCGTCGCCGGGATGAAGCGGCGCCGCCGCGCCGATGGCGAACTCGCCGCGTCCTACAGCTTCGACGCGCCCGATCTCCTCGCCTACCATCTTCGGCGTCTCGGGTGAGCCCACGACGGCCCGCTTACCGCGCAGGAAGTAGGTCGTGAAGCCGCGGTTGAAAGTCTTGGACGGATCGGGCGTGAAGCCCGGCGAACCGATTCCGGAGGAACTGCGGTGCATTCCCGCCGCGCGCAGCGCCTCATCGAGCCGGGCGCGGTAGTGCGCGACGACGTTCGCGACGTACGCACGGTCCTTCAGGCGCCCTTCGATTTTGAATGAGGTGACCCCGGCGGCGAGGAGCTCGGGCAGGTGGTCTGAAAGGTTGAGGTCGCGGAGCGAGAGCAGATGGCGGTTCCGCTCGATGATCCGTCCTTCGCCATCCACCAGCGTGTATGGCTTGCGGCAGGGCTGGGCGCACTGGCCGCGGTTGCCGCTCCGCCCGCCGAGCGCGTAACTCAGGTAGCACTGGCCGCTGTAGCAGACACACAGCGCGCCGTGTACGAAGCATTCGAGCTCGATGCGCGGCGCCGCGCGGCGAATCGCGCGGATCTGGTCCAACCCCAGTTCCCGCGCCAGGATCGCGCGCCGGAAGCCAACGCTTTCGAGGAAGGCCACACGCTCCGGCGTGTGATTGTGCATCTGCGTGCTGGCGATCAGCGGAAGCGGCGGCAAGTCGCCTTCGAGGAGGCCGGCATCCTGGATGATCAGACCGTCAATCCCGGCTTCGTAGAGCTGCCAGGCCAGACTGCGTGCACTCGCAAGTTCCTCGTCGCGGAGCAGCGTGTTCAGCGTTACGTACACGCGCGCCCAGTATTTGTGCGCATGACGCGCAAGCCCGGCGATCTCCTCGATCGTGTTGCCCGCCGCCTCGCGCGCTCCGAAGCGTGGAGCGCCGATGTAGACCGCATCCGCGCCGCAGTCGATGGCGGCCAGCCCGCACTCGAGGTCGCGCGCCGGGGCAAGCAACTCCACTCCGCCGCCGGCGCCCCAGGGGAGCAGGCCGCGCCTGATGAGGTCCGGCAGGATCTTGTTCACCAGGCTTGGCGCAAGGCGTGACGGGTCGTCATGTTCTCCGAACCAGACCAGCTCCGCGATCTCCGAATGCGGCTCCGGAGTTCCCGCCAGATCGCCGCGATAGAGTTCGATGGCGGCCGTTTTGCCCGGATCTCCGGCCGCGACGTCGGCATACGCGCCTACGTACCGCGGTTCCACCGCGCTCACGTCGCCCAGTTCCTCGCGCAGTTCGCGTTCGAGGCACCCGGGCACGGTCTCGCCTTCCTCCAGGAAGCCGCCCGGCAGTATGAGAAGGCTGGTGGAGTGCTTCTTCCGGCACAAGAGAATGCGCCCCTCGTGAACTACCAGCAACCCCACTTTGTTGTAATCCGCCATGTGCGGCTCTGAATACACCATGATAGCGTCCCAAACCAGCTATGCTGTTTCCTTATGAGAGCAGCGTTCTACGAAGGAAAAGAGAGAATCGGCGTTCGGGACTGCGTGGCGGTCCAGCCGGCGAGAGGCCAGGTGCAAATCCTGGTTGAATACTGCGGCATTTGCGGTACCGACCTGCACGTCTTCCACGGGAAGATGGACCACCGGGTTCGGATGCCGCAGGTGGTCGGACACGAGATGTCGGGCACAGTCGCCGCGGTTGGCGAGGGAGTTGAGGGCTGGTCGCGCGGAGACCGCGTCACTGTGCGCCCGCTGGACCCTTGCAACGATTGCCCCGCCTGCCGCGCCGGCCACCGGCACATCTGCCAGCGGCTGAAATTCATCGGCATCGACACTCCTGGCGCAATGCAGGGCCTGTGGACCGTTCCGGCGCACACGCTGCACCGGCTTCCGTCCGGGCTGTCGTTCGAACACGGTGCCCTCATTGAGCCGCTCGCCGTAGCGTGCCATGACGTAGCGCAAGGGGAGGTAAAGCCCGGCGAGTACGCGGTGGTACTCGGGGGCGGGCCGATCGGCTTGCTGGTGGCGCTCGTAGCGCGGGCCGCCGGCGCGCGGGTGCTTGTCTCCGAAGTGAATCCTTTCCGGCTCAGCCTCGCGCGCGACCTCGGGCTTGCCGTCGTGAACCCCCGCGAGCAGGAGCTCGCCGCCCTCGTCGATTCCGAGACCTGTGGCGCCGGCGCGGACGTGGTCTTCGAGGTCTCCGGAACGGCCGCCGGCGCGGAGACGATGACCAAACTGCCGCGCACGCGGGGCCGCATTGTGATGGTTGCGATTCACTCGGAGCCGCCCAAGGTGGACCTGCACCGTTTCTTCTGGCGGGAACTGCGGCTCATCGGAGCACGCGTCTATGAACCGCAGGATTTCGAGAAGGCGATTGAGCTGGCCGCTTCGGGGACGATGCCCCTCGACCGCATAGTCACGAGTGCTGTGCCGCTCGAGGGACTGTCGGGCGCGTTCCGTGAGATGGAGAGCGGCGGCGAAGTCATGAAGATTCTGGTGAGGTGCTCGGAATAAGCGAACGAGGATCCGCGTTCATCGGTGTTCATCGGCGGCCCACCAAGACTCAACGATGTTGATGGGCCGCCGATGAACGCGGATCAACGCCGATGCGAGATGTCCAGTTATTTCGTGCACACAACATTAGTGCGCGGGCATTCCTCCGCCGCGGTGAGTGGGCCGCTTCATCAGAAATAACAAAGGCAGGGCGGCAAGGAACAGAATGGCGAGCAGCCAGAACGTATGGCTGAACGCCAGCATGGAGGACTGCTGCTGCACCATTCCCCACACGGCCGCATAGGCCTGTTTCGTGGCGGTGGCGTAGTCCGAGCCTCGCGCCATCAACGCCGCCCTCATGTTCTCAAACATCTGCTGCGCCTGCGGACTGTACGGAGTGACGTGCGCCCCCAGGATGTTGATGTTCTTCTGCGTGATCCGCTCCAGCATCGTCGTCGAAGCCGCTATGCCCATGCTGCCTCCGATGTTTCGCATCAGGTTGAAGATGCTGGTGGCATTCCCCATCTCCTCCCTGGGAATCGGATCCATGGATGCCGTGGTCAGCGGAACAAACAGCAGCGCCAGGGAGACGCCCTGGAAGAACTGGGGCCAGAAGATGTCCCAGTAGCCGGCATTCAGGTTCAGCCATGAGAGCTGCATCAGGGTCAACACCGAGCCGAGGATTCCGATCGACAGCAGCTTGCGCGGGTCGAAGCGCGCCATAATCGCTCCGATCAGCGGCATCGCCAGAAACGAGCCGAGCCCGCGCGGAGCCATCGCGATGCCGGCGTGGAGAGCCGGGTAGCCGAGCAGCGTCTGCAGGAAGATCGGCAGCAGCACCATGCTTCCGTACAGGACGAAGCCGAGTATTGTCATCAGGATCACGCCCGAACCGAACGTACGAATTTTCAGCACGCGCAGCCGCACGACAGGATCGGGAGTCACCAGTTCCCAGACGATGAAGGCCGCCAGCGTGACGGCCGCAATCACCGCGAGAGAAGTGATCCACTGCGAGCCGAACCAGTCCTCCTGCTGCCCCTTATCGAGAACTACCTGAAGCGCCGCAATGCCGACCGCCAGCAAGCCGATGCCCCAGTAATCGATGCGTCCCGATGGTTTCCGGATGTAGGGCGGGTCGAAGATGAAAAGCTTGGTCATGAGGATCGACACAAGCCCGACCGGGATGTTGATGTAAAACACCCACCGCCAACTGTAGTTGTCCGTGAGCCAGCCGCCGATCACCGGACCGAGCATGGGCGCGACGACGATTCCGAGGCCCCAGAACGCCATGGCCTTCCCGCGGTCCGCCGGCGGAAACGCTTCGAGCATCACCGCCTGCGAGAGCGGCTGCAATGCTCCTCCGGTGGCTCCTTGAATAATCCGGAAGAAGATCAACAGGCCCAGGCTGGGGGCGAGGGCGCAAAAGAAGGAGGCGACGGTGAAGCCGGCGACGGCCGCCATGAGCAGCCGTTTTCTGCCAAAGTAGTTCGCCAGCCACCCGGTCATGGGCAGGACGATCGCATTCGCGACCAGGTAGGAAGTCAGCGCCCAGGTTGCCTCGTTCACCGATGCCGACAGGCTGCCCGCGATGTGCGGCAGAGAAACGTTCACCACCGTGGTGTCGAGCACCTCCATGAAGGTGGCAAACATCACGGCGACGGCGACGATCCACGGGTTGACTGCCGGGGACTGGGGAGGCGCTTCGGCAAGAGCACCAACTGCCACTACACTTCCCTCCCGAGTGCGGCGAGGATCGCCGCTGCGGCGGCCGCTTCTCCCATGCTCGAGCAGAGCATCATGTCGTACAGGTGGCGGTCGGTCCATTCCTGCCCGTAATGCCGGCGTGTGTAGGCCCGTCTGATGTGATCCATGGAATCCATCGCGGCGGTCACGTCCGCATTCGGGCCGAGCGTACGGCGGAGCCGCTCCAGGCGCTCCCGGCGCGGCGCGTAGATGAAGACGTGGAATACGTCCGGGTACTCTTGCAGGACGCACTGTCCGCCGCGGCCGACAATCACCCGGCCACCTTTCCTGGCGGCGGATTCGATGATGGAGCGGGCGCACTCGGCGATGCGATCGGCATCCAGAATGTCCGAGCCGGTGGTCGTGGCAAGCCCTTCGTATCCGCCGCGCCACAAGGCCTTGTGCACCTCGTGCAGCCAGGTGTCGAGGCACTCGTCGTAATGCTTTGCCACTGAGGGATCGACGTGAGTCATCGCGGCGATCTCTTCAATGAGCGCGTCGTCGAGGAGCTTCCAACCGAGCCCTTCAGCGAGCAGACGGCCGATCTCTTCGCGCCCGCTGCCATGCTCCCCTCCGATCGTGATTGTGCGGATCATTTCCGCCTTCCCTGCTATTTCGTGATCACAGTCGGCACTACGGACATCCCGGGACGCAGCAGGTGCTCGGGGTCCTGCCCTCTATCGATTCGGATTCTGACCGGGACGCGCTGCACGACCTTTACGAAATTGCCGGTTGCGTTTTCCGGCGGCAGCAGGCTGAACCGCGCTCCGGTAGCCGGAGCGATACTCTCGACATGACCGCGGTACTCGCGCCCGCCGTAGGCGTCCACCGAGATCGTGGCCGCTTGCCCCGCCCGCATGTGGTTGAGTTGCGTCTCCTTGAAGTTCGCGGTGACCCATACGTCCTCAATGGGGATGAGCGCCATCACCGGCTGGCTCCTCTGGATAACGTCTCCCGTCTGAACGCTCCGGTTCCCCACGATGCCGCCGATCGGCGCTTTTATGGTGGTGTACTGAAGGTTCAATTCGGCTTGAGCCACCGCCGCCTCCGCCTGTTTCAGCCTGGCTTCGGCCGAACCCGATTGGGCCCGGCTCACGGAGACTTCCTGGGGTGCGGTGCCCGCGGCCTGGAGCGCAGCCACCGCCTGCGATTGCGCCGCCCTGGCCTGTAGCACGTGGCTTTCCGCCACCTGAACCCCTTGCTGCGCATTGGCTACCGCCGCCTTCGCCGCATCGGTGCCGGCGGCCCCAGAACGCGCATCCGAAACCGCGGCATCGTACTGCTGCGCCGAGATCTCGTCCCGTTCGAAAAGCATCTTCAGGCGGTCCAGGTTCTTCTGAGCCAGCACGTTCCTCGCCTCGGACTCGCGAAGCCGCGCCTGGGCGGCATCGAGCTGTGCGTTGGCCGCGGAGACTTCTTTTTCCGAGGCGGCGATGCCGGCGCGCGCTGCCTGCACTCCGGCGTTCGCCGTGTTCAGGCGGCTTGAGGTCGTGGTGCTGGTGATCGGAATGCCGGTCTGTGCCGCGCGGAAATTCGCCTGCGCAGCCTTCAGGTCCGACGTGGCGCGGTCCAGGGCTGTTTGATAGTCCCGCGGATCGATTTGCAGCAGCACCGTGCCCGCTTCGACGTGCTGGTTGTCGTCCACGAACACGCGCTGGACCCGCCCGCCCACCTGGGGGCTGATCTGGCCGATGTGCGCATTGATCTGGGCGTCGTCGGTCGATTCCCGAACCGAGTAGTACCGCCACAGGTAGACTCCTACCGCCACCGCCACGAGAAAGAATCCAAGCAGCCACCACTTTGCGTGCGGGTGTTGCTGAAAGAACGTTCGCCGCTCTTCCTCCGGAGCCTGCCTGACTTCTTCTCTTTCTGCCGTTTTCTGATCGATTCCAGCGATGTCCGCCATTATTTGGTCCCCAAAAATTGTTTGGCCAGTTTCTCCGCGCCGCCGAGCGAGCGCGCCAGGGATGCTTTTGCGAAGTCGTACTGGTAAAGACTCGAAATCAGGTTGTCGTCTGCCGTAGCTACGGCCTCCTGTGACTGGATCACTTCGATGTTGTTCGTTACCCCCGCCGAAAACCGGTCCTGCGACTGGGTAAGCTGTTGCGCCGCGAGCTGGACCGAACTCTTCGCCACCGCGACCTGCTCGGCCGCCGATGTCAAATTCAGAAATGCCGTTCGCACCTGGTAGTAGATCGCGGCGCGCAGGTCCTCCGCCTCGGCTCTGCGCTGCGCGAGCGACGCCTCGGCCTGAAGAACGTTGGCACTGATGCGGCCGCCCTGGAAGACCGGAACAGCCACGCCTCCCGTAACGGCAAACGTCCCATGGGACTCGGTTGGCCGGCGGCCGATGTCGCCGTAGTTGGCGTCCAGTGTGATGGCGGGGTAACGCTGAGCGTTCGCCGCTTTCATGGACAGTTCCGCCGAGTTCACCGCCTCTCGCGCGCTCCGGTAGTCCGCACGGCCGCGGTACGCCTGGTCGAGCGCCTGCTCCAGCGTTATGGGAGGCACAGGCGTTTCCGGCAGCGTTTCGGAGATCCGAAACTCCTGCCCCGTCGCCAGCCCGATAGCATGCGCAAGATTCAGTTTCTGGATCTGGTACTGATTCGTATAGAAAATCACACGCTGCTGTTGCGCCTGCATCTGGACCTGCGCACGCAGCACGTCGATTCCTGCTACTACGCCCGCGGCCTTCATGTTCACAGCCCGCCGGTAGAGCGCCTCCGCCGTGGTGAACTGGGCCTGGGCGGAGGTGATCCGCGCTCGCGACGCCACCGCTTGCAGATACAACCCCGCGACCGCGAGAACAACGACGTCGCGCGCGTCCTGGTAGGACAATCTTGCCGCTCGCAATCCCGCGGAAGCGGACCGGTTCTGGTATAGAGCCGGAAAACTGAGAACCTGCTGCGTCAGGAATGCGCGTGCGTCGAACACGCTGAACGGGCCGACGACGGCCGGGATTCCGGGGATGTTGCCCATAAACCCGAGTGCCTGCAGGTTAATCTGCTGCACGGTTTCGGTCACTTGCGCAGTGATGTTCGGCAGCAGTACGGACCGGGCCAGTTGCTGGTTCGCCTGGGACATGAGGGTGGTTTCCCGGCTGAGCACCAGGCCGAGGTTGCGGCGCAAACCGCGGTCTATAGCGTCGGAAAACGATATATCGATGACTCCTGGCGTAACTTGTGGAAGCGGCACTCCACCTGCGAACGGGTCTCCGGATGTAACGACGGGCGGGGTCGAGGGTGGTACGGGCCCCGCGCTTACGCCGGGTAGCTGAGGTGGCTCGACCTGGGGTGTCCCAGCCTGGCCATAGGCAGCTCCGGCGGTGCAAAGAGACAAGGCGAGCGTGGAGGTACAAGTGAAGAGCAGCCGCATGATGTGGAGGCTTCGTGGACGGAAGTGGTTTGCTTCCCAGACCCAGATGTCTCTATTTTACCGCAAATTAGACGGGTTCACCTGGGGCCGGCCGCTCCCCTCGCGGTCGCGGCTCGGAATCGCCTCCGAGCCGCGCGCGTAAGCAAGCGGTTGGGTGTCTGTTACAATAGGGAGAAGCAAAGGAGGCCGCCATGAGGTCAATTGGCATGCCGGAGCTTCTTGTCATTTTAGGAGTCGCCGTTCTCCTGTTCGGCGGGAAGAAAATCCCTGAAGTGGCGAAAGGCTTGGGCGAAGGGATTCGCAACTTCAAGAGTGCCTTGAAGGGCGAGGAGAAGGCCGAAGAGAAGAAGCAGGCATAAAGGCTTCCTGTCTCTGCTCGCAACTTGAGCGGACGCAACTCGGCATAAAGATCAAAACCCCGCGAGGAGTGCCTCGCGGGGTTTCATTTTTTGCGGTCGAACGCCGGTCTACTTCGCCTTCTTCGGCGGAACGATCGCGTCCTTCACGGATTTCGCGACACGAAACTTCACGACCTTCTTGGCGGGAATCTTGATCGCTTCGCCGGTCGCCGGATTGCGGCCGGTGCGCGCCTTGCGCTCCACACGGACCAGCCTTCCGATGCCGGGAAGCACGAACACGCCATTCTTCTTTGTTTCACGAACGGCTATATCCGCGTAGCTCTCGATGAACTGCTTGGCGACCTTGTTGTTCACTTCGCAGTTGCCCGCTATTTCGCGCACGAGTTGCGTTTGCGTCATGCGTTTGATCTCAGCCATAGAACCTTTCGGAATCCTCCCAATCTAAACTTCGGAACAGAGCTTTTCGCTACCGGATGCCCGGAAACATTGGTGTTCCGTGCTCCGAAACACGATGAAGTCAAATTGATGATAAGGAAATGCGAGCCCGATGTAAAGGGGAATGTGCGCGAAAAGCCCCATTTTAGGGCATTTTTCCACATGGCAGGCGTTTGCAGTCCCTAAACACGGGCATTTGGCGCCGCTGTGAGCCCCAAGGCCTTACGCAACTCCGCCTCCAGGCGCTCCCGCACCTCCGTCTGGTCCCTGAGGAACTGGCGTGCCGCTTCCCGGCCCTGGCCGAGGCGCTCGCCGCGGTAGCTGAACCACGATCCGCTCTTCTCCACGAAGCCTTGCGCGACGCCCAGGTCCACCAGATCCGCTTCCCGCGAGATGCCCTCGCCATGCACGAGGTCTACCTCGGCTTCGCGGAACGGAGCAGCCACCTTGTTCTTGACGATTCGGATCCGCGTACGGCTACCCACCACCGTATCGCCATCCTTGATAGCCGCGATCCGGCGCACATCGGCGCGGACCGAAGCATAGAACTTGAGCGCCCGGCCGCCCGTTGTAGTTTCCGGGTTGCCGAACATCACGCCGATCTTCTCGCGAATCTGGTTGATAAAAATCAGGCAGGTATTCGTGCGGGAGACCGAGCCGGTCAACTTCCTGAGCGCCTGGGACATTAGGCGCGCGTGGAGGCCGACGTGGCTATCGCCCATCTCGCCGTCGAGTTCCGCCTTGGGAACCAGCGCGGCTACCGAATCGACCACGATGGCATCGACCGCGCCCGATCCGGCCAGCGCGGCGGTAATCTCCAGGGCCTGCTCGCCGTAATCCGGTTGCGAAACCAGCAGGTTATCGGTGTCGACACCCAACTTGCGGGCGTACACGGGATCGAGGGCGTGCTCGGCGTCGATGAATGCAGCCGTTCCGCCCGCCTTCTGCGCTTCGGCCACCACTTGCAGCGCCAGCGTAGTCTTTCCGGACGATTCCGGTCCGAAAACCTCGATCACCCGTCCTCTGGGGAAGCCGCCGGCGCCGAGCGCCGCATCGACGGAAATCGAGCCGCTGGAGATCACTGTTACGGGGAGGGCATTCTGCGAGCCGAGCCGCAGCACCGCGCCGCGGCCGAACTGCTTATCGAGGTTGGCAAGGGTCAGGTCAATCGCACGCTGGCGGTCCTTCGCATCCATGGAAGGATGGTGGAGGAAGGAGTAGAAAAATCTCAGAAGAAAGATTGTGGCGGGCCGGGCATGCCCGGCCCCTAGAGGCTACTTCCTCGTCGCGGCCGGGCGAGGGGTGGGGGATGCTTCGGGTCCCGGCCCTCCGTTGGCGCCCGGGGCGGGCGGCGCGGGCCGGATCAGCCCGAGCGCCTGCCTGAGGTCGGAATCGATCTTCTGGGCGAGATCGGGATTGTCTCTCAGGAACTGGCGCGCGTTTTCGCGGCCCTGGCCGATGCGGTCTCCCTTGTAGCTGTACCAGGACCCGCTCTTCTCGATCTGGTTCTGGGCCACCCCGAGGTCGATCAGGTCGCCTTCGCGCGAAATGCCCTGCCCGTAAAGTATGTCGAACTCGGCTTCGCGGAAGGGCGCAGCCACCTTGTTCTTTACGATCTTGATTCGGGTGCGGTTGCCGGTGACGACTTCGCCTTCCTTGATGGCGGCGATGCGGCGGATGTCGGCACGGATGGTGGCGTAGAACTTCAGTGCCCGGCCGCCAGTGGTCGTCTCGGGATTGCCGAACATCACGCCGATCTTCTCGCGGATCTGGTTGATGAAGATCAAGCACGTATTGGACTTCGCGACGATTCCGGTCAGCTTGCGGAGCGCCTGGGACATGAGCCGCGCCTGCACACCCACCGAGGCCTCGCCCATTTCGCCGTCGAGCTCGCTCTTGGGCACCAGGGCGGCTACGGAGTCCACCACCAGCACGTCAACCGAACCGGAGTTGATCAACGCGCTCGCGATCTCGAGCGCCTGCTCGGCGTAGTCGGGCTGGGAGACCAGCAGGTTATCGACATCGACGCCGAGTTTTCCCGCGTAGATCGGGTCCAGCGCGTGCTCGACGTCGATGAAAGCGGCCATGCCCCCAAGCCGTTGAGCGCTTGCCACCACGTGCAGAGCGACGGTGGTTTTGCCGGAGGATTCCGGTCCGTAAATCTCGATGATACGGCCGCGCGGAAACCCGCCCACGCCCAGCGCGGCGTCGATCGAGATCGACCCGCTCGGGATGACGCTGACGGGGACCAGGGCTTCCTTCGAGCCCAACCGCACGATCGATCCCTTGCCGAACTGCTTCTCTATCTGCCCCAGCGTGAGCCCGAGAGCGCGCGCACGTTCTTTTTCGTCCATACGATGGAGTTCTCCGGTGAAACGAGAATTATAGCGGATAGGGGACGGAAGTGGGGCAGACCATCGTCGTTTGTGGTCTGCCTTCTTCGATCCGCGCGGATGGCAGACGACACAAAACGATCGTCTGCCCCACGGCTACATTTTCGGCGCGTAATACCCCTTGCGCGCCCGCACCACCATGTCCTTCCGCCCCTTTACCCGAACGTTCACCGTCTGGTAGGAGCCATCCGTCTTCATGGGTTCCGGCCGGTAGAAGATGTTGTACTGGTGGCGCAGTTCGTTCGCGATGTTTTCGAAGTTCTGGGAGAGGTCTTCTACCTTGAAGGGGAAGAAGGCCTGCCCGCCGGTTTCGGAGGCCAGGTACTTGAGAACCTTGTCGCCGTCGGTCTCCAGCCGGCTGATATTGGTCGAAATGGTGTAGATCACCACGTCGGCTTTCTGGGCCATTTCGAGCGCCTGGTCGCGGGTGACGCTGCTTTGGTTGTCGTCGCCATCGCTCAGGACGACCATTGCCCTGCGGAACTTGTGCCGCGGGCGTTCGATTCCCAATTTGTCCCTGCACGCGAAGAAAATCGCGTCGTAGAGGGACGTCCCACCGCCGGCCCGCAAGTCGCGAATGGCCGAAGCCAGCTTCTCCGGGTCTTCGATGAACTCGGAGAGGACTTGCGCGTTCGTGTCGAAGCTCACGGCCAGCGCGCGGTCCTGCTTCGGCCGCATGACGCTGTTGAGGAACTCGATGGCCGCCTCCTGGATAAAGCGGAAACGGTCGCGGATGCTGTTGCTGGTGTCTACCAGGATGGCGATGCGCAACGGAAGGTCGCTTTCCGCGGTGAACTCCATGATGTTCTGCGACTTCTTGTTTTCGATCACCTCGAAGTCATTCTTCGTCAGGTCGGTGATGAACCGGCCTCGTTTGTCGGTGACCGTGAAGAGAATGTTCACGCGGGTGACGTCCAGGGTGATGCGGGTCTGCTCCTCATCCTGAACTGCCGGTGTGCGGCCCGGTCTCTGCGCCGCCTGTTGGGCCTGGAGCGCGGAGCCGAGAGCGCTTGCAAATAGAAAGGCGGCAAGCAGCTTGTTCATATGCTTCCTAGATTATAGGGGGCTTCCGCCGAGCCTCTCAAGCGGGTATTTTGCACCTAATTCCTCCAACCACGCCTCCAACTCCGGCGCCAGAGGTGCTTCCACTGTGATCGGGACGCCGGTGGACGGCTGCCCGAATCGCACCCGGTGGGCGTGCAGGAAGAAGCGCTCAAGCGGCGGCAGGCCCTCGACTCGGGCCGGAGCACCGTACAGGCGGTCGCCCGCGACGGGGTGCCCGATGCTCGAGAAATGCGCCCGGATCTGGTGCGTGCGGCCTGTCTTGATCCTCACTTCGAGCAGGGCAAAGCCGCTGAAACGGCGCAGGACGCGGTACTCCGTGATTGCGGATCTGCCCTCGGCGCGGCGAGCCGTCATCCGGACCCGGCGGACGGGGTCACGGGAGATCGGCTTTTCGATCCGCCCCTGATCCGCTTTGACGTTCCCATGCACGAGGGCGAGGTAGACCTTCTCGACCGTGCGCCCGGCGAACTGCTCTGCCAGGCGTCGATGGGCGGCGTCATTGCGCGCGACCAGCAGGACACCGCTGGTAAACCGGTCCAGGCGGTGAACGATGCCCGGCCGCAGTTCGCCCCCGAGTTGCGAGAGCGCTCCGAAATGATGCAGCAGGGCGTTGACGAGCGTCCCGGAGTGCGCTCCCGCACCCGCGTGCACCACCATTCCGGCCGGCTTATTCACCGCGATCACGTCCTCGTCTTCGTAGAGGATGCTGAGCGGGATCTCCTCCGGCTCCGCGCGCAACGGCGGCAACTCGGCCGGTTCGACGTCGATCGTCTCATCGCCTTTCAGCCGGTAAGACGACCGTCCGATTGCCCCGTTGACCCGCACCCGGCCGTCCTTCACCCATTGCTGGAGCCGCGAGCGGCTGTATTCGGATAGCCGTTCCTGGAGAAACACGTCGAGCCGTTTGCCTGAATCCGCAGGTGACGCCGCCAAAGGCAATCGCATAGATTATAGGGTGACATGCGGAAACTCATCGTAGGCGCCCTGGCCGTGATCGGCGGACTGTCTATTCTGTTCGTGCTGCTCGTTTTCGTGATCGGGGTTTCGATGCGGTCCTCTACCGGGACCGTGCCCTCGAAGACGATTCTCGAAGCCAATCTGGAGACCGGATTGGTGGAAGACGTTCCCGATGACGCGGTCGCAAAGACCTTGCTGTCCGGGAGTCCTGTTGTCCGGGACATCGTGGACGCGCTCGACCGCGGCTCCAGGGATGACCGCGTGGCCGGGCTGGTATTGCGGCTCGGCGGCAGTTCGATGGGAATGGCGCAGGCACAGGAAATCCGGGACGCGGTGCGCAGTTTCCGCGCGCGCAAGAAGTTCGCGGTCGCGTTCGCGGAGACGTTCGGCGAATTCGGGCCGGGCGGAAGCTCCTACTATGTGGCGACGGCATGCGACCAGATCTGGCTCCAGCCCTCCGGCGACATCGGCCTGACCGGAATCGTCATGGAGAGCCAGTTCCTGCGCGGCGGCCTCGACAAACTGGGCGCGGTGCCGCGGATGGACCACCGCTACGAATACAAGAGCGCGATGAACGTCTACACGGAGAAGAAGTACACGGCGCCGCACCGCGAGGCGAACGAGGCGGTCATGAAGTCGTGGTTTGGGCAGATGGTGCGCGGCATCGCCGAGGGCAGGAAGATTCCGGAGGAACAGGTGCGGGCGCTGGTGGACCGCGGGCCATTCCTGGGACAGGAAGCGGTGGACGCGAAACTCGTGGACGGTCTGGCCTACCGCGACGATGTGTACGCGAAAGTCAAACAGAAGGCCGGGGCGGACGCCGAACTGCTCTACCTCGGTCGGTATCTGGACCGGGCTGGACGGCCGCACGCCTCCGGCAAGACCATCGCGCTCATCTACGGCGCGGGTGCGGTGCAGCGCGGGCACAGCGGCTTCGACCCGATATTCGGGAGCACCTCGATGGGATCGGACACCGTGGCAGCCGCATTCCGTGCGGCGGTGAAGAGCCCGAGCGTGAAAGCCATACTGTTCCGGGTGGACAGCCCGGGCGGATCGTACGTGGCGTCCGACACGATCTGGCGCGAGACGGTCAAAGCCCGGCAGGCGGGCAAGCCGGTCATCGTTTCCATGGGCAATCTGGCCGGTTCCGGGGGCTACTTTGTAGCCATGGCGGCGGACAAGATTGTCGCGCAGCCGGGCACGATCACCGGGTCCATCGGCGTCCTGGGCGGGAAGGTTCTGACCCCTGGCGCGTGGGCGAAGATCGGGATTTCCTGGGACGAAGTGCATAAGGGCAAGAACGCCACGTTGTGGAGCTCGAATTCGGACTATACGCCCGAAGGTTGGAAGCGCCTGGAGGCCTGGCTCGACCGCGTGTACGCCGACTTCACAAACAAAGTGGCGGAAGGCCGAAAACTGCCCAAAGCCCGTGTGCTCGAAATCGCGAAGGGGCGCATCTGGACCGGCGAAGACGCAAAGAGACTCGGGCTTGTGGACGAGCTCGGCGGATTCCCGGCCGCGATGGCATTAGCCCGCAAAGCGGCCCGCATTCCGGAGAAGGAGGAGGTCCGAATCGAGGTTTTCCCGCGCAAGAAGACCACCTTTGAGGCTCTTATGGACCAGTTGTCCGGGCGGCAGCGCGAATCGAGCGAAAGCTCCGCCTCAACGGCCGTACTCATGCGCACACTGGAGCTGATTCAGCCCGTGGCGCGCCAGGTGCGCGGGGCGGCGGGCGCGCGCGGGGTTCTCTCGATGCCGGAGTTTACGACCGTTCACTGAATATTCGTAAACGACTACAAACAATAGAGTTGACAGGCTGTGATTCAGCCCTTCCCGCGAGTAGAATCGTAAGCAGGAGGGGCAATGAGGATTGCGATTCTGGGTGTGTTAGTTTGTCTGGCTCTTTCGGTCGCGCAAGCGGCCACAATCAATATCGACAGCGGCGCTGGGATCGGGTCGAACAACATCTCGGGCACGAACTTCGCCATTGAGGTGGATCCGTCATGGCAGCCCAATGGAAGCGGCGTCTGGATTTCGTACCGGGACGATACGGGCGGCAGGAACCCGAGCTTTGTCGTTCCGAACGTGGATGGCAGCGCGTTGGCGGGCATGGCCCCCACCGCGGTCTTCCTACAGCCGTTTACACTGCCCGGGTCCAACAACAGCGGGACCGTCACCGTGTGGGCGGATGACACAGCCAGGGTACTCGTGGACGGCGTCGAGAAGTTCGCTGCGAACGGCCAGCAGAATACGTTCTGCGCGGGGCCAGCCCCGATCAACTGCACTCCGAATGGAGGCCAGTCTATCTCGCTGACCGGGCTGGGCGCGGGTTCGCACACGCTCACGATCCAGGCTTTCCAAAGGCAGGGTGGGCCCTTCGGTATTCTGTACCAGGGCAGTGTGAATTCGACCTCGGATTCCCAAGGATCCTCGGGGTCATCGGGGTCTTCAGGATCTCCGGCTCCCTCCGGTTCCGGAAGTTCGGCAGGGGGATCGGGTTCTTCGGGTGTTGTTGATCCTCCGGGGCCGGCAGTGCCGGAGCCGGGCACGTACGCGCTGCTGGGCAGCGGCTTGATAGCCCTGCTCGGGCTTGCGAGACAGCGTATTCGAAAGGCCTGACGTGGTTTGTTCCGGCAGGCAGGACGGGCCGCCCTCAGGGGCGGCCCGTTTCGTTTTCGTGGCCGCCACTCTGCTGCGCTAAGATGAAGGTATTCTGGGTGCTTCTGGGAACTCCTCTTTTTCCGGCCGCAGCGAACGGTTCGTGCGCAACGTCCTGTGGAGTTGGCTGGGTGTTGCGGTCACGGTCGCGTCGGGCATCTTTCTTTCGCCATATCTCATCCGCAAGCTGGGGGACGAGGGCTACGGCGTCTGGGTTCTGGTATTCGGCCTGATCGAAAACTACTGGCTGTTCGATCTCGGATTCCGCTCCGCCACGGTAAAGTACTCGGCGCACTACCGTGCGACCGGGGAGATCGAGAAGATCAACGAAGTAATCAACACGGGCGTGGTGTATTTTTCGTTCGTGGCGGTGGCGCTGTTTGCCGGCAGCATCGCGCTCTCCAGACATGTCGACCGCTTCTTCCAGGTGACTCCCGCCTACCGCCCTTCGTTTGCCTTTCTGATCGCGATCGTGGGCACGAGTTGGGCGTTCGGGATGATCTTCAACATCTTCACCGCGTGCCTGGAGGGGTTCCAGCACTTCGACCTGTCGAGCCGGATCGCGATCTCCGCGACGGTGGTGCGCGTGTCGGGCACGGCCATCCTGCTGTTCCTGGGCCACGGGCTGGTTGCGCTGGGCTTCCTGGTGGTGGGCAGCCAGGCGTTCTCATATCTTCTGAGCGCGATTGCTCTGCGCCGCGTTTTTCCCGAACAGCGGTTCTCTTTGCGCCTGGTGAGGTTCGCGATGTTCAAGCAAATGGTCTCTTACGGCGTGCACACTCTGACGAGCGGCGTCGCCGCTCAGTTGCTGAACCAGGGCGCGCCGCTGCTGATCGGCCATTTCCGGCCCGCCGCGTTCGTCGGCTACTTCAGTGTGCCTGTCCGGCTGCTCCAATACACGGGAGACGCCGTTGACCGCGTCGGACTGATCACGTCGTCAAGCGCCGCCGAACTCACGGCCAAAGAGGAGCACGACGCGATTCCGAACCTGGGCATGTATGTCAACCGCTACTGCCTGACGCTCTTCCTCCCGGTGGCCGTGTTCCTGTTTTTCTATGGGCGCGAGTTGATCCGGGTATGGATCCGCAAGCCGGATTTCGTGGAGATGAGCGCGCCGCTGCTGCCTGTGCTGCTCATTGGCGTCACGCTGGCCATTGCCGGCCAGGTGAACTCGAGTTCGATTCTCTACGGGATGGCCAAGCACAGGGGCTACGCGCGGAGCCTGCTGGTGGAAGGGATTGCGCTGATCGCGGGGCTCTACTTCGCGGTGCCGCGATACGGAATTATGGGGGCCGCGTGGGTGACCTCGGTGCTGATGCTGCTCAACCGAGGGATATTCACGCCGTGGCTTCTGTGCCGCCACCTGAAGTTCCCCTTGGGCGTTTACATGCGATCCATCTATGTGCGCCCGGTTCTGGCCGTTCTGCCCGTGGCGGCGTTTGCGTACGTTCTGAAATCGTCTGTTCTTCCGGGGAATAGTTTGCTCGAAGTCCTGGCCGCGGCCACGGCGATCGCGGGCGCGTTCTACCCCATCGCCTTCTTCTTCTGTCTGGAGGGTCAGCACCGGCCGCTGGTGTTGCGCTGGATCGCACTGCGGCGGAAGACGCTGGCGGCGGTGTAGGGGGCTGCGCCCCTCACCCGTGCGGTTCGGCGTAGCGCCACGGGAGCGGGCCGGGCATGCCCAGGGAATGCCCGAACGCTGCTCACTCAGCGCTGAGTGATGAATGAAGCCATCGGCCCCGAACAAAGTGAATGGGTTACCGCTGGCGGATGCACACCACGCAGGGAGCGTTTTCCGTCAAATTGAACGCACCCCGCCCAACTTCCGGATGGCGCGTTCGGGAGCAATCTCGAAGTGATAATTCCCGGCTCACTCGCGGGTCATCGTTGCTTCTTGATCTTCTTGATGCGCCTTTCGAGATCCGGCCCGAGTACCCTCTCTGTGTCACTGGTGGTCCCTTCTCCGAAAACGCGGAACTGATCAAAAATCCTTCCGCTACGGGCATCGACGAAGGAGATGTGGAGCGCATCTGCGTCGCCCCATCCAAGTTTCATTTTCTTGCCGGCTGCTTCGCTGCGCCCGCGGATGAAGACCACCGTGTCGGCAGCCGCCGCGCAGGGCAGCACCGCTGCAGCATCGTCGATTGTGAATTGCCCCTTCTTCACGTCCTTCGAGTGGTCTTCGAGGTCGTCAGCTACCAGATTGTACGCCGCTCGGACCTCCAGCAACTCCGCGGGCGTTGCCCGGAAAGGCACGATCTCGACGCCGGCCTTAGTGAGGCGCGCCACGACCAGTTTCTCCAGCTGGTCCTGCCACGCCGCGGTTTGTTTGGAGAACGCCTCGGCGTCTTCTATCCACGAGCGCTTGACCTGAACGTCCGCGGGTACCACGCAGGCTCGCTGCAACGTAGCGGCCTCGTCTTGTGCGGATGCGGAGAGCATCGCGAGGCGACGCTCGATCCGACGGCGCTCGACAGCTGTAGACGGCGCGAGGTCCAGGTACCGCCGGTACTCTGCCGCCGCGTTGTCCTTGCGGTTTTCTTGTTCGAGCAGGAGTCCGAGTCCGCGGTGTGCTTCCGCCAGCGACGGTTCCCGGGCGATAATCCAGCGATAGACCGGCTCGGCCTGACCGCGATCATTCAGCGCCAGGAAGGAATGCGCCAGCAGAAGCTGGCAGCGCGGCTCTTGCTGCTTCCAGGAAGCCAGTCTCCGCGCCTGCACCAGGGCAGCACGCGGATTTCTGCCGGCAATCTCGGCATGGACGTTCAGTGCGATGGCTGATTCCGCGTGCGCCAGATAGTCATCTTCGGACCTGCCGGAGGCTGCATTGACAGGCAGCGCCGCGGCGTACTCTCGTAGCGCCTGTTCTCGCACGGTCAGGCCGGTGCGCGATTGATATCGAAACCGGCTCCGTTCAGAGTCGGCTCTTCCCGCCAGCAGGTGAAGCGCTCGCGGGAGGGCCTGCGGGTCGTAGCCGGCGGCATGCATCCGCCTCAGTGCGCTCTGGCCGGCTCCCCGCTCCAGTTTCTCGCCGTAACCGGACGCCATCGCCGCTTGGAGCGCCGGGCCGCCTCTCAGGCGCGCCCTCAAGCTGCCGGCGAGCACAAAGGAACCGGGAAGGGGCGTCGATAGCAAGCTGGCTGCGACAATTTTCTTGCGAAGGGTTTTCAGGAAGGAGTATGTCTGCCGATCGGCCACCTCTGCGATTCCATGCGCAATCACGCCAGCAAGTTGTTCCTCATTCTCCAGCGTGGCGAGCATTCCGGTGGTGACGTAGATCGAGCCGTTGGGCAACGCGATCACGTTGGGTATCGGGTCTCGCAGCGCGGCGAAGCGGAAGGTCACGTTTTCGAGCGGCGGCTGCTGTCCCACCAATGCCGTGCCGATCCGGGTGAGCCACCCATCAAGGTCGCGGTCCTCCGGAAGAACTCCCTGTTTCCGTAACAACTCCTCAACGCTTCTGGTCTCCTCAAGTACCTCGCGCTCAACTCTGCCGAACTTGAATGCGGCCGGATCTTTTTCGGCCCAGCAGAGGGGCAGTATCAGCGCGAAGACGACGAGAACTCCGAACCTGGTCATTGCCTGACCATGTTATCAATGGTGCCCTGAGTGCGACTTCCTGGCGCCAGGATTCTCACAGAAAGTGATCTGCAGCAGGAGAAACAAACCTTCCAATGTGATGCAAGCCTGAGGCGATTCCGAGGGCGAGGCTGCAACGCTCGATTCTGGTCGGTGCAGCCGGAAAGAATGGCTCCATGCTGCATCTCCAAGCGGATCCTCGGCAATCCGGAAGCAATTCACTTGGCCGCGAGGTCGCTGGCGCGGAGAATTGAGGCCCGAGGTGGGCGTGCCCGGCCCTACTTGCGCAGGGCCAGCGTGAGTCCTGAGATTCCCGCTTCGAACTCGATCGGGGATAGGTTTGCGTGGTCTACAAAACGCGGCAGAAGCAGGCGATTCGAATCGGGCCGCGCGAGGGCGTTTTCGCAGGTGGTGGCGGAAACCACGCCTTCGGCGGCGAGCCAGGGCAGGTATTCCGGGCGATAGACTCCGCAGGGGTAACAGAAGTGGACGGGCGATTTGCCGGTGAACTCCTCGATCCGCTCCCGGTTGTCTCGAATCTCTCGCAGGAACAGGTCGCGGTCCTCGGGCGTGCGGTGCCGGTGCGTGTGCAACTGGACGTCGCATCCTTGAGCCGCCAACTCCGCGACCTCGGCCGGAGTCATGATGTGCAGCAGCCGTTTTCGCAGCAGTTCGCAGTAGTCTACGCCGGCAGCCGCGGCAAGAGCGGCGAGCAGTTCATCCTTCCGCTGTGCATCCATGCCGCGCGCCTCGGCTTCCTCCAGCAAGCCCCGCCATTCGCCGCGGCGGTGCGCCTTCCACAGCAGGTATGACGCGGTGGTGTTGAACACCGGGCGGTTGTACTCACTGTAGTAGGTCGTGAGGTAAACGGTGGCGGGGTAGCCGTAGGCGCGCAGCAGCGGCCAGGCGCGGCAATAGAAATCGTAGGAGCCGTCGTCGAACGTAATGGCGACACTTCGGGGCGGCAGGTCGCGGGCGTACACGCGTTTGATGGCCTCAGCGAGCGGCAGCACCGCGTACCGCCGCTTCTTCAGAATTTCGAGGCGGCGCTCGAAATCCGCGGGGCTCATGTAGAGGCTCGGATCCCACTCGTGCTCGTCCTCTATCGAGATGCCGTGGTAGCAGAGGATGGCGACTCCGCTCTGTCGCCAACCGCTGCGCTCGAATGCGCGGAACACGCCGGCCGATTTCAGCAACGCGAGCGCAGAGCGCTTAACAAGTTTGCGCATGTTTTCCGGCCGGCTCCGCTTCCCGCAACCAGAGTTCGAGCATCAGCAGGGACCACAACCACTGGTGGTTGTCGCGGCGCCCGCTCTGGTGCTCGTCGAGTAGTTTCCTGATGAACCCGGGCGAGACAATGCCGCGGGCGAGAAAGCGCGGCGCCGTCAGGTGATCGTGCAACATTTCGCGCAGCGGCCCGCGCATCCACACCGGGAACGGCGGCTGGAAGCCCATCTTTCCGCGCCGCAGCAACTCGGGTGGAAGCCGCGACGCCATGCTGCGAATGAGGATGTCCTTACCGCGCCCGTTCCGGATTTTCCAGCGGTGCGGAATGGCGGCGGCCAGCTCCGCCAGGCGGTCGTCGAGAAACGGGCAGCGTGCCTCGAGAGAGTGGGCCATGGTGGTCCGGTCCACTTTCACGAGCATATCGCCTGTGAGGTTGGCGGTGGCTTCGAAGTACATGGCCTGCGCCAGGGTGTCCGCGCCGTCCGGCAAGAGGCAGTCCGCGAACGTGCGCGTCAGGAAGGCGGCATCGGCCGGCAGCATCCACTCGGGCTCGAGCAACGCTTTTCGAAGAAAGTAGGGAGTGTAGTTCAGCTCGAAGTAGCGGAGCAGTCCGGACGGCCGGCTGATCATCCTCAGGTAGTTCTTGCCGTATGCGGAATACGGCAGCAGGGTGGATACGACCGACCCGAACCGCCGGAGGGCCTGGGGGACGCGGTCGTACAGCGACAGTTGCTCGACCCGGCGGAAGCTGTCGTACCCTCCGAACAACTCGTCGCCGCCGTCGCCGGAAAGAGCGACCTTGACGTGCCGGGCGGTGAATTGCGCGAGCAGGTAGTTGGGGATGGCCGCCGTATCGGCGAACGGCTCGTCGAAGCAGCGCACCATGTCGTAAGCGAGGGCGGCAGCGTCGGGCCGGAGAACGATCTCGTGGTGCTCGGTGCTCCACCGGTTCGCCACCAGCCGTGCGTATTTGAGTTCACTGAACTCCGCTTCCTCGAACCCGATGGAAAACGTCCTGACCGGGGCGCGGGATTGCAGGGCCATGGCGGCGACGACACAACTGGAATCGATGCCGCCGCTGAGAAAGGCGCCGAGCGGCACGTCGGCGATCATCCGCAGCCGCACGGCTTCGTCGAACAGTTCACGGACACGCGTTTCGGCATCCGCCTCCGTGAAGCCGGGCGGCGGCTCTTTCACTGGGGGCGTAAGTCGCCAATAACGGCCTTCGCGTGTGTTTCCGCGTATGTCGTACTCGAGCCATGTCCCGGCGCGCAGTTTGCGGACCGCGCGGAGAGGGCTGGCCGGATCGGGAATGTAGCCGAACTGGAAGTACAGGCGCAGCGCGGAATCGTCGAGTTGATCGGGAATGCCGGGCAGGCGAAGGCACTTCAGTTCGCTGGCGAAATAGAGCCCGCGCGGCAGTGCGGCGTAGTAGAGCGGTTTTTTACCGAACCGGTCCCGGGCCAGCAGGAGCTTGCGCCGTCGCGCATCCCAAATAGCGAACGCGAACATGCCCCGCAGTTTGCCGATTCCATCCGCGCCCTCCTGCTCGTACAAATGGACCAGGGTTTCGGTGTCGCTGTTAGTGGCGAAGCGATGGCCGCGAGCGGTGAGCCCATCCCGCAGTTCGGCGTAGTTGTAGATCTCGCCGTTGAAGACCACCCACACGGAGCCGTCTTCGTTGGAGATCGGCTGATGGCCGGTGCTCAGGTCGATGATGCTGAGCCGCCGCATGCCGATGGCACAGCCGCCGTCGAGATGGTAACCCTCGTCGTCCGGACCGCGGTGGCGTATGCGGTCGCACATGGTGCGCACATCCGCCAGTTGCGCATCCCCTTCCCGCAATACAAACCCAGCGATGCCGCACATAAATCGTGGATTCGACCGCCCCGGAACTTGGTTTCATTCTAACCGAACTCGGGCGCGGCCGGTACGGCTACTCTCGCGTGTTATACTGTGCTCAAATCTCTGGGGCAGCGGTATTCACGTGACTCACGAACAGTCCACTCAAGAAGATCTGTTGTCCGGACCGTCGGACCGCTCGTTCGGCCGGGTATTTAGTATCTTTTTCTTTCTTGTTGGAGTCTGGCCGCTGATGCACCATGCGCCCGTCAGATGGTGGGCTTTAGTGGCGTCCGCGGTGTGCCTGACGCTTAGCCTCATCCGGCCTTCTCTGTTGCATCCGGCCAACCTGATCTGGACACGGTTCGGCCTGCTCTTGAGTAAGGTCACCAACCCGATCTTCACCGGCCTGCTGTTCTTTCTCGTGATTACTCCGCTCGGGTTGCTTATGCGGCTTGCCGGAAAGGACTTGCTGCGGCTGCGTCGCGATGTTAATGCTTCAACTTACTGGATCGAGCGGCACCCGCCCGGACCTAAACCGGAATCGATGCCACAGCAATTTTAGGCTAGGAGACACCGATGTCCTTCATTGCCGAGCTTTGGGCGTTCATGAGGGCGCGAAAGAAGTTCTGGCTCGCCCCGATTCTGGTAATGATGCTGCTGTTGGGGACTCTGCTGATCCTCGCGCAGAGCTCCGCGGTGGCGCCGTTCATCTACACGCTTTTCTGAGCGCGTGAGCCATGCGGATCCTGGGAATTTCGGCGTTCTATCACGACAGCGCCGCAGCCCTGGTAGCGGACGGCGAGATTATGGCGGCGGCTCAGGAAGAGCGCTTTACGCGCCGCAAGCACGATTCGCGGTTCCCTCGCCACGCCGTCGATTTCTGCCTGAGGCGTTTCGGACTTGAGTTGCGCGACATCGACTATGTCGTGTTTTACGATAAACCGTTTCTCAAGTTCGAGCGGCTCTTGGAAACCTACCTCGCGTTCGCGCCGAAGGGGCTGCGCTCGTTTCAGATGGCCATACCCATCTGGGTGCGGGAGAAACTATTTCAGAAGAACCTTCTTCGCCGGGAACTGAAGACCTACGGACCGGGGTACGACTGGAATCACAGGCTATTGTTCGCAGAGCACCATCTTAGTCACGCGGCGAGCGCGTTCTACCCCTCCCCCTTTGATGAGGCCGTAGTACTTACGATGGACGGTGTGGGCGAGTGGGCCACCACGTCGGTCGGAATCGGACGCGGCAATCATCTGGAGGTAACCAAGGAGATTCATTTCCCGCACTCGCTGGGGCTGCTGTATTCCGCCTTCACTTATTACACCGGTTTCAAAGTCAACTCCGGAGAGTACAAGCTGATGGGTTTGGCTCCCTATGGCGAGCCTAAGTATGCCGGAAAAATTCTCGAGCATCTGATCGATCTGAAGCCGGACGGATCGTTCCGTCTCAACCTGGACTACTTCGAGTACTGCACCGGCCTGAAGATGACCAACGGACGCTTCGACACCCTGTTTGGAGGGCCGGCGCGAAAGCCGACCGACCGGCTGGAGCAGCGCCATATGGACGTGGCCGCTTCGATTCAGGTGGTGCTCGAGGAGGCGGTGCTCAGGCTGACGCGCTCGCTCGAAGCCGAAACCGGCGCTGAGAATCTGTGCCTGGCTGGTGGCTGCGCGTTGAACTGTGTCGCCAACGGCAAGGTGCTGCGCGACGGGCGGTTCAAGCGGATCTGGATTCAGCCCGCTTCGGGCGATGCTGGAGGCGCGCTCGGCGCGGCGCTCGCGGCATATCACATGTACCGCGGCCAGGAGCGCCGGCCGCCCAGCGGCTGCGACGCGATGCACGGTTCCTTCCTCGGGCCGAGTTTCGCGCAGCGTGAGATCGAGGAGCGGCTGAAGGGCGCCGGAGCCCGCTTCGAGGTTCTCGATGAGAAGTGCCTGCTGGAAGCATGCGCGGATGCGCTCGTAGACGGCAAGGCGCTCGGGTGGTTTCAGGGCCGAATGGAGTTCGGGCCGCGAGCGCTCGGCGGCCGGTCGATTCTGGGAGACGCGCGCTCGCCGTCGATGCAATCCGTGCTCAACCTCAAGGTGAAGTACCGCGAGTCGTTCCGGCCGTTTGCGCCTTCCGTGCTGCGGGAGGATGTCGCGGACTGGTTCGAATTGGATGAAGACAGTCCGTACATGCTGCTCGTGGCGGGCGTTGCCGAAGGGCGCCGTCGCGCGATGACGGAAGAGGAGCGCGGCCTGTTCGGCATCGAGAAACTGAACGTTCCACGCTCGGAGATTCCGGCAGTTACGCACGTGGATTATTCGGCGCGAATTCAGACGGTACACCGCGAGACGAACCCGCGGTACCACGCTTTGATTTCCGCGTTCAAGGAACGGACGGGGTGCCCGGTGATTGTGAACACGAGTTTCAATGTGCGCGGTGAGCCGATCGTCTGCACACCGGAAGATGCGTTCCGCTGCTTCATGGGCACCGAGATCGAGAGGCTCGCGGTGGGCGACTGTTTTCTGCGTAAGGAGGAGCAGGATCCGGCGCTCAAGCGGAACTACAAGGACTCGTTTGAGCTGGATTAGTTGAGCGGGCGGGAGCGGGGCCGGGGATGCCCGGCCCCACAGGCGGGGGCGTGGGTGGGGGGCGCGAGGG
>JAEZIJ010000150.1 GCA_023436715.1 Acidobacteriota bacterium | reverse complement strand
GGCCCTGCCCCACTGGGCGGTCCTGCCCGGTGTGCATTTTCATCACCATTGGTGGGCCGCAGGCCCATGCGGCACTCCCTCGCGGTTGGGGCTCTGAATCGGAAACCGAGCCGCGACCGCGTGGGAGCGGTTTGGCCGTTCAACGGAGTGGCTCGATGAGCATGCAGCAGCGCGACAAGCGCGCCCTCGTGGGACTCGCCGCGGCCGTGCTCGGAGTGATGCTGTTCATGCTGTTTTCAAACGGCGATGCGCAGCCGAAGGTCGTCGGCGCAGTCGATTCCATTCCGTCCGCCGAGAAAAGGCTGGCGCGCGCGCGCCAACTGGCTGCTGGAGTCGCAGGCCGCGAGCAACTGCTGAAGCAGGTTTCCGCCGAACTGGCCGAGCGCGAAAAAGGCGTGATTCAGGCCGAGACCGCCGCCCAGGCGCAGGCGCAATTGCTCGACATCATCAAACGGGTTGGCAAGGCCCAGCCTGCACCGATTGAATTCGGCACGGTGGAATTGGGCCAGCAAATCTCGAAGCTCCACGAGGACTACGGACAAGTGCAGGTCAGTCTGCCTTTCACCTGCCACATCGAAGACCTGCTGAATTTCCTCGCGGACCTGGGCAATCAGCCGGAGTTGCTTTCCACGAACGATATCCGCATCTCCTCTGCCGACGCGAAGCAGAAGACGATCACCGTGCGGCTGACCGTGGCCGGTATCGTCCCGAGGCGGCTGGTGCCGGAGAAGAAGGCGCTTTTCTGATATGAAGAAGAAGCTCCTGCTGTTGGACCTGGTGCTGCTGGCTTCGGTTCTCGTTCTGGGCCAGCGCGTGCGGGACCGGTGGATCGAGGCGAGGAAAAGGGAAGCCGCGGTGCTCGGGCAGCCGCTCAAGCAGTTGCCGCCTCCGCCTTACGCAACGCTGGCTCCTGTTAAGCCGGTGACCGCCACCGAGTACAACGAGGTCGCGCAGCAGATGCTGTTCAGCGTGGACCGCAACCCGACCGTCATCGTCGAGGTAGCCCCGCCGCCGCCGATGCCCAAACTGCCCGTCTTCTACGGGCTGATCAACCTGGGGCGCGGCCCTTTCGCGATCATGAGCAAAGATCCCGGCGGCGAGCACAAGGAAATCCGCTTCGGCGAGAGTATCGGCGACTTCAAACTGGTGAGCGTCGGCCGGGAGCGGATCGAGCTGGAGTGGCGCGGGGAAAAGGTTGTCCGGAAGATCGCGGAACTCGCGCAACGCCAGGAAGAGGCCCGGCCCGCTGAGCCTCCGCCTCCCGTCGCCCAGCCGAAGGCGGGGCCGACCGTGGTCGCGTCTTCAGATAAGAAAGGCCCGGGTATCGACCTGGGTGGCGGGCGGCACGCCTGCCAGCCCGGCGATACCTCGCCACCCGGAACCGTCGTGGACGGGCTTCGAAAATCGGAGCGAGCCAGCCCGTTCGGGAAAATGTGCCAGTGGGACCCTGTGCAGTAGACCGCTTCGACTGATTCCGACTCCATGGAGGATAGGTACATGAGATTGTTGCTTGCCATTCTGTTGTTACCGCTTGTGCTGCCTTGCGCAGGCCAGGACAAGGCTGCCAAAAAGCGCACCAAGCCGGTGGTTGCCGCGAAGAAGGTGCCCGCGAAGCCGCAGGTGCCGCCCGGCGCCGTGCAGACAGGTCCGGACACCTGGCGCTATACGGATGAGAAGGGCGAAAACTGGATCTACCGCAGGACTCCGTTCGGTATGACCCGGATCGCCGCGCCGCCGGAGAGTAGCGAGGCCAAAACCGAAGCCGGCCTGCCGCAGGGCATGAAGGCGGTTCAGGTCGGGGACGAGATCCAGTTCGAACGCTCCGGCCCGTTTGGTATTACTCGCTGGTCGAGGAAGCCCGACCAGTTGACCGACATCGAGCGCAAGGTGTGGGAGCGCGACCGTCCGAAGCAGGACGGCGCCGAGGAAGCGAAAGACACAACCACGAAGTAAGGGACGACAATGGTTTGGATTCGAGCAGCTTGGATCGGGACGGTGTTGCTGGCGGCGTCGTGTCAGACGGGCGTAGCCGCTCAGGGGAGTGCACAGGCGCCCCAGGCCCAGCCGCCCGCGGCTCAGGCCGCGGCCCAGCCGCAAAGCGCGCAGGAGGCGAAGCCGGAGGACGCCGTTATGATGACTGGCGGCATCAATGTCCAGGGCGCCTCCCTGACGGAGATGATCGCCATTCTGGCGCGGGATCTGAAGATCAACTACATCCTCGATCCGAAAGTGAAAGGGTCCGTCACGCTGAATACGTATGGCGAAACGCGGCCGGTGAACACCCGTGCGCTGCTTGAGACCATTCTCCGCATCAACGGGTTCGCGATGGTGAGGGTCGGCGACGTGTACCGTATCGTTCCCATGCCCGATATCGCCCGCCTTCCAATGGAACCGCAGGTCGATCCGAAAACGTTCCCGGAAGACGAGCGCGTCATGCTGAGCCTGATCTTCCTGAAGTATTCGACTGTGGAGGAGCTCGCGAAACTGCTGGAGCCCTTTATCGGTGAGGGCGCCAGGATGATTGCCTATCCTCCGGCGAACCTCCTGTTGCTTCTCGATAACAGCCGGAACATGAAGCGGACGATGGAGCTGATCGGCCTGTTCGACAGTGACACTCTCGCCGGCCAGCGGGTTCGGTTATTCGAGGTGAATAACAGCCGGCCCAGCGACATTGCCAAGGAGCTGGACGCGGTTCTGAAATCCATTTCGCTGAACGAGAAGGCTAGCGCCGTGCGGTTCCTGGCAGTAGACCGCATCAACACCGTCGTGGCCATCGCTCCCAACCCGGGCGCATTCAAACAGGTGGAGGAATGGCTGAAGAAGCTGGACATCCCCCAAAAAGCGACCGCCGGGACGATGGACAATTACGTCTACCGCGTGAAGTACGGTATGGCGCAGATGCTGGCCGGTGCGATCATGCAGCTCTACATCGGCTTCACCTATCCCTGGATGGGCGGCTACGGGGGGGGCATGTACGGCGGTGGTATGTATGGCGGCGGCATGTACGGCGGGGGTATGTACGGCGGTGGCATGTATGGCGGGGGCACGT